>NZ_VRMC01000002.1:0-121966 GCF_008369905.1 Pseudonocardia sp. EV170527-09 | reverse complement strand
GTCGGCCATCCCCGCCGGCCCCTCGGCCCGGTAGCGGTCGGACCACTTCTTGGCGGTCCGCGCGGAGACCATGAACATTGTCGCGGCCGCGGTGTGGGTCCAGCCGTGCTCGACGACGAGTTGAGCGAGCCGCAGCCGGGCGCGCGGGGTCAGAGCGGCGTTAGCGTGGGACACGAAGGCCTCCGGTGGGTGAAGCGGTTCCTCGACAGCTCCACTTCACAACCGGAGGCCTTCGTCTGTCAGCCAGACTCACCGCCCCCGGACGGGACAACCTCCCTGGACATCACACGTAGGTGACGCCGAGCAGCAGCGTCGCGACGACCAGCACCGGGAACGAGTGCACCCCCACGACCGCCAGCAGCACGGTGGCGACGACGCTGCCGGCCAGCCCGACCCGCAGCACCGTGCGGTAGCCGAGCACCGGGGCCAGCCGACCGGAGAACGGCCCGACCAGCCAGCCGATCAGGGCGTAGGGGGCGAGCAGCGCCAGCGCGGTGAGGTCCGCGCCGAGCCCGAACCCGGCCGTGGGGTTCTGGGCGATCGAGGCGACCAGGCCGTTGACCACGGCGAACACGCCGGTCATGGTCAGCAGCGTGGTACCGAGCGTGGCCCAGGTCGCGCGTCGGCGCAGGTCCTCGGGTGCGACGAGCGGCTGCGCGGTGCGGCCCTGCAGCCGCCAGAACACCACCGCGGCGACGACGGCGAGCAGCGCGTACCCGGCGACCAGACCCCAGCTCGCGTCGGACAGCGCGGCGGCCTCGTCGAAGGCCAGCAGCAGCGCGCCGACCGCGACGACCAGCGGCACGACCCCGCGCCAGTCCATCCGGGCGCCCTCCGAGGGGCGGGACTCCACACCCCACACGGCGACGAGCACCAGCGCGACGACGGTGACCGCGGCGATGACCCAGAAGATCGAGCGGAAGCCGTGGTGGGTGGCCAGCCAGCCGCCGAGCAGTGCGTCGAGACCGGCGACGCCGCCGTTGACGGCGGTGATCAGCCCGAGCACGACCCCGTAGCGGCGCGGGTCGGCGATCTCGCTGCGCAGCATGAGCAGGCAGATCGGGACGACCGGCCCGGTGATGCCCTGCAGGATCCGCCCGGCGAACAGCATCGGCACGCTGACGGCGAGGGCGGCGACGACGCTGCCGACCAGCATGACCGCGAGCATCACCAGCAGCACCCTGCGGCGCCCGGCGATGTCGGACAGCCGCGGCAGGAACAGCGAGAACATCGCCGCGAGGGTGAAGAACATCGTCTGGGACAGGCCGACGGTGGCGTCGTCGGTGCCCAGCTCACGGGCCATGGTGACCAGCGCGGGGCTGAGCATGGAGGCGTTGAGCTGGAACGCCACGCAGGCAGCCAGCACCGCCACGACGAGCGTGACGACCGGGCGGCGGTCGGGGGCGGTCATGCGATCCGCTCCGTTGCCGCGAGGAGGGCGGGGGCCGGGTCGCCGATGGTGCGCAGCGCGTCCACGACCAGCTCCCAGAAGCGGGCGTGGTCGAGCTCCAGCGCGGCGTGGGTACGGCACCCCTGCGGGGCCGGGCCGCGCCGGTCGGCGACCGTCATCCCGGTGGTGTGCCGGCCGGCGGTCTCGACGACGATCGGCATCGGGAACGCCCGCACGATCGTCGGGTCGATGACGTGGGCGACCGCGCACGGGTCGTGCACCGGCGGGGCGTCGAAGCCCTGCACGTCGCGGTAGGTGGCGGCGAAGAAGTCGAGCAGCTCGTCGACGAAGCGCGCCGGGCCGGTCCCGACGGCGCGGAT
Organism: Pseudonocardia sp. EV170527-09; assembly: GCF_008369905.1. Lineage (NCBI taxonomy): Bacteria > Bacillati > Actinomycetota > Actinomycetes > Pseudonocardiales > Pseudonocardiaceae > Pseudonocardia > Pseudonocardia sp. EV170527-09. Next base: position 120,196 of record NZ_VRMC01000002.1, on the reverse strand, counting down.
CGCGCGGCGCACCTCGGGACCGGCCAGCGCCTGGTGGGTCAGGTCGAGCCCGACCATGACCACCTCCCAGCCCGCCTCGAACACGATCGCGGCGGCCTCGGGGTCGATGGCGATGTTGAACTCGGCCACCGGGGTCCGGTTGCCGACGGCGACGCCGCCGCCCATCAGCACCACCCGCTTGACCCGTCCGACGATCTCGGGGGCGCGCCGGGCGGCGAGCGCGATGTTGGTCAGACCGCCGGTGGGGACGAGGGTGACCGTGCCCGGCTCGTGGGCGAGCACGGTCTCCACGATGAGGTCCACGGCGTGGGTGTCCACCGTGGTGAACGCCGGGGCGGGCAGCTCCGGGCCGTCCAGCCCGGACTCGCCGTGGATGTCGGCGGCGACGGCGGTCTCCCGCAGCAGCGGGCGGTCGGCGCCGGCCGCGAACGGCACGCCGGTGATCCCGGCCAGGGTCGCGACCGACAGTGCGTTGCGCGTCACCTTGTCCAGCGTCTGGTTCCCGACGACCGTGGTGACGGCGAGCAGCTCGATCCGCGGGTCGCCGTGGGCGAGCAGCAGCGCGATCGCGTCGTCGTGGCCCGGATCGCAGTCCAGGACGATCTTCTCGGTCATCTCCGGTGTCCTACCTCGTCGTCGCGGCCGTCCGGGGCTCCGGACGTGTCGACCGTGACTGGTCAAGCGCATGACGTCAAGCGCTTGATGTGTGGCGCGTCCGGGTACGCTCGCCCAATGGCAGGACCGGTGGGCCGGCGGGTGACGGCGGCGATGGTGGCCCGGCGGGCGGGGACGAGCGTGTCCACCGTGTCGCTGGTGGTGAACGGTAAGTCGCGTGGGCGGGTGTCGGAGGTGATCACCGACCGGGTCCGGGCCGCGGTCGACGAGCTGGGCTACGTGGTCGACCACGCGGCGAGCTCGCTCGCCCGCGGTACCACCGACCTGGTCGTGCTGCTCGCCCCCGATCTCCCCAACCCCTACTTCGGGCGGGTCACCACCGGGATCCGGGCGGCGCTGGGCAGCAGGCACCCGCTGATGCTGTCGGTGATCGAGGGCGGCGAACAGCCCGGCGCCGACGACGTCCGCCGGGTCGCGGCGTTCCGGCCGGCCGGGCTGCTGGTGCACGCGCCGTCGCCCACGTTCCTCGACGACCTCGAGCCGGGCGGCCCGCCGATGGTCCTGATGGACGCCCCCGGTTTCGAGAGCCGCGCGGCCACGGTGACCTTCGACCTGGAGCCGGGCGTGCGCGCGCTGGTCGCGCACCTCGCCGCGGCCGGGCACACGATGATCGCCTATCTGGAGGGGTCGACGCCCTCGGCCACCTTCACCGTGCGCCGCGAGCTGCTGTCCCGGGTCGCCGCCGCGCACGGCCTGCGGGTCCTCGACGACGGCACCCGGGCCGGGCTGACCCTCGACTCGGCCGCCGACGTCAGCACCGAGGCACTGCCGCGCTGGCGGGCGGCCGGGGCGACCGCGGTCGTCGCGGCGGCGGACACGATGGCCTACGGCGTCCTCGCCGCCGCGCACCGGCTCGGGCTGGCCGTGCCGGGGGACATCGCCGTCGCCGGGTTCGACGACCTGCCGTACTCGCAGGTGACCGCGCCGGCGCTGACGAGCGTGGCACTGCCCGCCGAGGAGCTCGGCCGGGCCGCCGCGCAGCGCCTGGCCGGGGTGCTGGCCGGCGCCGACGGCTACGGCGTCGCCCCCCGACTGCCGTCGCGCCTGGCGGCCCGGGCCAGCACCGGCGCCTGAGCCCGGTGGCACCCCGCGCGTCGGGGTGCGAGCGGCTCGCTTCTCGTCGATCAGCACCTGAGCGCGGTCCGGACCGGCCGGGACAGCGCTGAGGTACTGATCGACGGGTACTGATCGAGGGCGGCAGGTCAGCCCCACAGCATCTCCGCGACGAGGAACGCCAGCTCCAGGCTCTGCTGGGTGTTCAGCCGCGGGTCGCAGGCGGTCTCGTACCGGCCGGCGAGGTCGGTGTCGGAGATCCGCTGCGCACCGCCGAGGCACTCGGTGACGTCCTCGCCGGTGACCTCGACGTGGATGCCGCCGGGGTGGGTGCCGAGCGAGCGGTGCACCTCGAAGAAGCCCTGCACCTCGTCGACGATCCGGTCGAAGTGCCGGGTCTTGTAGCCGGTCGAGGCCTCGTGGGTGTTGCCGTGCATCGGGTCGCACTGCCAGATGACCTTGTGCCCGGAGGCGGTGACCTTCTCGACGATCGCCGGGAGCACGTCACGGACCTTGTCGTTGCCCATCCGGGAGATGAGCGACAGCCGGCCGGGGCGGTTGTGCGGGTCGAGCCGCTCGACGTACTCGACGGCCTGGTCGGGCGTCGTCGTCGGGCCGATCTTCATGCCGATCGGGTTGGCCAGCAGCTCCGCGAACGCGACGTGCGCGCCGTCGAGCTGGCGGGTCCGCTCCCCGATCCAGAGGAAGTGCGTCGACAGGTCGTAGAGCTTCGGGGCCTCCCCGCCGGTGGGGTCGCGCTCGAGGTCCAGGCGCAGCATGGCGCGCTCGTAGTCCAGCAGCAGCGCCTCGTGGCTGGCGTAGAACTCGACCTGGTGCAGGTTGTGGTCGCGCACCCCGCAGGCGTCCATGAAGCGGACCGCGCGGTCGATCTCGGCGGCGACGGCCTCGTAGCGCACGCCCGCGGCGGAGGTGCGGACGAAGTCCTTGTTCCAGTCGTGCACCTTGGACAGGTCGGCGAGCCCGGTCGCGGTCAGGCCGCGGACCAGGTTCATCGCCGCGGAGGCGTTCGCGTAGGCACGCACCATGCGCGACGGGTCCGGGATCCGGCCCGCCGCGTCCGGGGCGAGACCGTTGACGATGTCCCCGCGGTAGGACGGCAGCCCGGCCGCGTCGATCGGGGAGCTGCGCGGCTTGGCGTACTGCCCGGCGATCCGGCCGACCTTGACCACCGGCATCGAGGCGCCGTAGGTCAGGACGACGGCCATCTGCAGCAGCGTGCGGATCGTCGCCCGGATGTGCGGCTCGGTGTTGTCGACGAAGGTCTCGGCGCAGTCGCCGCCCTGCAGCAGGAACGCCTCGCCGTTCGCGACGTCGGCGAGCCGGGACTGCAGCCGGTCGACCTCCGGGGGCAGCACCACCGGCGGGACGGACTCGAGGACCTTCCGCACGTCGCCCACCTGCGACGGGTCGGGCCACTCGGGCTGCTGGGCGGCAGGGCGGGAGAGCGCGTCGTCCAGCGCGGAGCGCAGGTCCGCGGGCAGCGGCGGCAGCTCCGGGAGGACGTCGATCGGCGCGTCGACGGACCAGTTCACGTGGTCCAGCCTAGGCCGCGGCCGATCGCTACCGGGGCGCGGCCCCCGTCGCGAGGGTCTCGGCGATCACTTCCCAGCGCCGCAGGTTGTGCCGGGCGTCGGCGAGTGCGTCGTGCGCCTGGGCGGGCGGCGGGGGCAGTGCCGGGCGGCCCGCGTCCTCCCACCGCTGGCGCAGCTCGCGGGTGAAGCGCGGGATCGGGCGCGGCAGCGCAGGCATCGCGCCCCACAGCTGGCACAGCGCCACGTGGTCGTAGGCGGCGATCCAGGCCCACAGCTCGACGTCGCCGGGCGCACCGGTGCAGAAGTCGAGGATCTCCTCGCGCATCCGGGCCCGCGACATCCAGGCCCGGTCGCTGGGCGGGGGCAGCTTGGGCAGGACGTTGGCCCGCACCCACTTGCCCGCCCGGTCCGGGTCGAACTCGGTGGACACGGCGTAGAACTCGCGGCCGTCCTCGCCGACGATCCCGATCGACACCAGGTCGATCGTCGTGCCGTCCTCGATGAACTCGGTGTCGTAGAAGAAGCGCATGGTGCCGTCCTGTCTACCGGAGCCGGTCAGGAGGCGCGGGAGTCGGGCACGTTCGCGTCCGGCCGCGGCAGGCTCTGGCGCGACGGGGCCGGCGGCGGCGCACCGGCCGCGGCCTTCTCCTTGACCGACGCCGCGTACAGGTCGACGTAGGTCTGCCCGGACAGCTCCATCAGCGCGTACATGATCTCGTCGGTCATGGAGCGCTCGATGAACCGGTCCCCCGCCATGCCCTCGTAGCGGGAGAAGTCCAGCGGCTCGCCGATCACGATCCGCACCTTGCGCGGGCGCCACATCTTCGAGCCGATGGGGTTGACCTTGTCGGTCCCCACCATGGCGACCGGGATGACCGGCACGCCGGCCTCCAGCGCCATCCGGGCGACGCCGGTCTTGCCCTTGTAGAGCCGCCCGTCGGGCGAGCGGGTGCCCTCCGGATAGATCCCGAGCAGCTTGCCCTCGTTCAGCAGCCGCACCGCGGTGTCCATCGCGGCGCGCGCCGCGGACCCGCCGGACCGGTCCACCGGGACCTGCCCGACGCCGGTGAAGAACTGCTTCTTGAACCAGCCGCGGATCCCGGGCTCGGTGAAGTACTCGCGCTTGGCGAGGAAGGTCACCCGCCGCGGCAGCATCAGCGGCAGGAAGAAGGAGTCGGCCACCGCGAGGTGGTTGCTGGCGAGGATCGCGCCGGAGTCGGCGGGCACGTTCTCGGCACCGCGCACCTCCGGCCGGCAGAACAGCCTCATCAACGGGCCGAGCAGCACGAACTTGGACCACCAGTACAGCACCCTGCGCTGCCTCCCTACCGACTTCGGCGACAGCCTACGGAGCGTCGACACCTCCTCACAACGGGGCTGTGGTCACCGTGGCCGGGCGCCCCCTCGGTGGCCCGCGCGTACCCGTGGGCGGTGTCGGGCGGGACACCGGCCGTGACAGGATGGGAGCCGCCGCGAGCGGGGAGGGACGGACCGGTATGAGCTCCGCAGACCCCGCGCGTGACCGCGAGGACCGGCCCGACGACGACTTCGACGCGATCGTCTCCGCCTGGCGCGACGAGGGCTCGGTGCCGGACTGGCCCGCCGAACCCGTCGAGCGGGCCGACCGTGCGGACCGCTCCGACACCGGTGACGCCGGCGACGCCACGGGCGCCGCGGCGGACCGCCCCGTGCACCGGCCGGGCCCCGCGGTCCCGCCCCCGGGAGGCGGGGCCGACACCGCCCCGGAGGACCACTACCACCCGCCGGAGCCGCCGCCGCTGCCGCGGCCGGGCCCCCCGGCCGTCGTGGGTGGTGGGCTGATCGCGGTGGGGCTGCTGCTGTGCGTCGCGCCGGGGCTGGTCGGCGTCGGCGGGACCTGGCCGCTGCCGCTGGGGCTGGTGCTCATCGCGGCCGGGCTGGGCTGGTTGTTGCTGCGGCTGTGGAGCCCGGACACCGACGAGGGCCCCGACCCCTGGGACGACGGCTCGCGGCTGTAGCGCTCAGCGCCGGGCGTCGGCCCGCAGGCTCTCCCGGGCCAGCGTCGCCGCGCCCACGACGGCGGCGGCCGCGCCGAGCTGCGCGGTCCGGATCCGGGCCAGCGGCCGGTTGCCCGCGCCGGTGAGGATGCGGGCGTAGTGCTCGCGGGCGGCGTCGAGGAACAGCGGCGCCGACGCCGACACCCCGCCGGCGATCACCACGAGGTCCGGGTCGAAGACGTCCGCGACGAGCGAGAGCCCCTCCCCCAGCCAGCGCCCCATGTCGTCGAGGGCGGCTCGGGCGACCGGGTCGCCCTCGCGGGCGGCGGCGGCGACCCGCTTGCCGGTGATCCGCCCCGGGTCGACGGCGGCCTCCCGGGCCAGGCCGGACGGGCCGGGCACGTCGCCGCCCGAGAGCATCTCCAGCGCGGTGGCGCCGAGCGCGGTCCCGCTGCAGTAGCGCTCCCAGCAGCCGCGCTTGCCGCACGGGCAGGCGCGCCCCTCCGGGACGACCCGCAGGTGCCCGAGCTCGGGCGCGACGTCGTGTGCGCCGCGGTACAGCTCGCCGTCGAGCAGCAGGGCACCGCCGATCCCGGTGCCCAGCGCGATGACCAGTGCCACCGACGCGCCCGCCGCGGCGCCGTAGCGGCGTTCGGCGAGCGCGGCGGAGTTCGCGTCGTGCTCCACGAGGACCGGGATCCCGCCGAGCCGGTCGCCGATCCGCTCGGCGACCGGGGCGTCGCGCCAGGACAGGTGCGGGGCGTAGCGGACCAGCCCGCGCGGGGCGTCGACGAACCCGGCGAGCGCGAGCCCGACGGCGGCCACGGTGTGCCGGCGCCGCAGCTCCTCGACCGCACCGGCGATGGCGGCCTCCAGCGTGTCGTCGGTGCGCGGGGTCGGCGCGGAGGCGGTGTCGAGGATCCCGCCCTCGGCGTCGACGACGCCCGCACGCACGCTGGTGCCCCCGACGTCCACCCCGATGGTGCGGACGTCGGACATCCGGGGGCTCACGTCCGGTGCACCACGATCCGCTGGACCGAGCGACCGCTGCCCTGCGGCCGGCGGGACTCCCGGCGCGCGGGCGGGGCGGCCTCCTCCAACAGCGCGACGAGCACCGCGAGCAGTCCGGTGGCGTGGTCGGCGAGCCGGGTGACCAGCTCCGAGCGCTCCCCCCGGACGACGGCGATCAGCGCGCACACCGGACAGGCGGTGCAGGAGCCCGCGGCGCCGGGGCCGGGGTCGACGCCCGTGGCCTGCAGCGAGTCCGACATGGCCTCGGTGGCGGTGCGCAGCCTGTCGAGCAGCGCCACCGCGGTGACCCGCAGGTCCTCCGGGATGGCGCCGTGGGTGCCGCAGTGGGTGCCGCCCTGGGTGTCGCGGCCGCTCACGAGGTCATCCAGGTGCCCGGGTCGGGGACGAAGGAGATCACCAGGCGGGCGTCGGAGCCGTGGCCCTCCAGCCGGGCGCCGGTGGCCTCGCAGCGGCGCAGCACCGACGGCAGCGAGACCACGCGCCGGGAGAACCCGATGCCGACGACCATGTCGTCGCCGACCCGGGCGAGGTCCAGCGGGGCGTCCTGGGCGCCGGGCAGCGCCACGTCGAGCTCGAACTCGGTGTCGGCGGAGACCCCGTGACCGGCGGTGCGCCGGAGCTCCATCAGCGGCCGCGACGGGGCGTCGTCGGCCGTGCCCGCGGGGTCGTCGTCGCCGTAGACGGAGTGGGCCAGCTCGCGCAGGGCGGCGACGCCGGTCGGCTCGGCGGCGGTGTAGCGGACCGCCGTGACCGGCACGTCAGCGCCGAGCTCGCCCAGCTCGGCGAGCACGGACTGCTGCTCGGCGGCACGTTCGCGCAGCCAGCGGGCGGCGGGCCCGCGCAGCGACGGCGGCGGACCCGGCATCACCCGGTTCGCCAGCAGCCCGTCGACCCGCAGCTCGTGCAGCGCGAGCGCGGTCAGGGTCCGGCGGGTCTCGGCCGCGACGACCCGCTCCGGGGTCAGCACCAGCCGGATCGATGTGCGGGCGCGGTCCGCGAGCAGGCCGCGCAGGCCGCGCAGCTGCTCGGCCAGCACACCGAGCGCGTCGACGGTGCGCTCCCAGCCCGCGCCGTCGGCCTTCGCGCCGGCGAGTCCGGCGACCAGACCGCGCACGGCGCGCCGGTGCGCGGGGAACAGCCGCTCCAGGTAGCCCGACAGTGCCTCGGGCAGGGTGAGCAGCCGCAGCGTCTCCGCGGTCGGTCCGCAGTCGACGACGACGACGTCGAAGCGGCCGGAGTCGGCGAAGCGCTGCACCTCGACGAGCGCGAGGAGGTCCTCGACGCCGGGCAGCACGGTCAGCTCGTCGGCGACGAGCTCGTCCACCCCGGCCCCGGCGAGCATCGTGCGCAGGTGCCCCTGCAGGTCTCCCCAGGCGCCCTCGAGCAGGTGGCGGGCCTCGATGTGGGCGCCCCACAGGTTGTCGGTGACCTCGGTGGGATCGGCGCCCAGCTCGGCGTCCAGCGCGTCGCCGAGGGAGTGCGCCGGGTCGGTGGACACGACCAGCGCCGACCGCCCGGTCCCGGCGACGTGCGCGGCCGTCGCGGCGGCCAGGGTCGTCTTGCCGACCCCGCCCTTGCCGGTGAAGAGCACCACGCGCACAGCGCGGAGCCTAACGATCGTGTCCGGGTCGCCGCCGACCGGCTCAGCCCTTCTCGACGCGGCGCTTGAGCCCCTTCAGGGCCGCGTCGATGATCACTTTCTCTGCCTTGCGACGGAGCATCCCGATCATCGGGAAGTTGACCTCGACGCTGAGCTCGTAGGTGACGGTGGTGCCGCCGGCGTCGCCGACCAGCCGGTACGCGCCGTCCTGGGCGCGCTGGATCCCGCCCTTGACCAGCGTCCAGGACACCGAGCGGTCGTCGGCGGCCCAGTCGTAGTCGAGGGTGTAGGTGTCCTTGATGGCCCCGGCGTCCATCGCGAAGCGGACCTGGTGGGCGCGGCCGTCGGCACCGGCGTCGAGGATCTCGACGCTGGTGATCTGGTCGGTCCACTCGGGGTAGGACGCGAAGTCCGCGATCACCGCCATGACCCGCTCCGGCGGGGCGTCGATGTGGATCGAGGACGAGGTCGCGTCGGCCATGGCGGGAGGCTATCCGGTGGTCAGAACCGGAGCACGTAGGGCGTGCCGTGGGCACGGAAGTGTCCGGCGTTGACGCACTCGGTGCGGCCGACCCGGGTGCGCCGGCGCAGCGGCTGGTGCACGTGGCCGAACAGCGCGTGCGAGGGCTGCTCGGCCCGGATCCGCGCGGCCAGCGGGGCACTGGCGATCTCGGCGCGGCGGGTGACGACGTCGTAGGTCAGGCCCGGGAGCGCCGGCGGGACGTGGGTGCACAGCACGTCGGCCTGGCCGAGCGCGTCCAGGCGGGCGGTCCACTCCTCGTGGGACACGAAGTGCGGCTGCCAGGGGCCGGTGCGGCGCGGGTCGACCCCGGGCGGCAGCGGCACCCCGCCGAGGAAGCCGAACCGGCGGCCACCGATCTCGACCACCCGTCCGTCGGCGCGGGTGACGCCCTCGGTGTCGGGCCAGGCGTCGGGGACGTCGACGTTGCCGGGGATCGCCCACACCGGCACCCCGAGCCCGCCCAGTACCCCGAAGACCTCGGCGTACTGGGCGGCGACGGCCTCGGCGACGGCGGCCGCCGGGTCGGTGAACCGGGCCCAGGAACGCTCCAGCAGGCCCAGCATCTGCGCGCGCGGCGCCCCGATCCGGCGCATCCGGCCGAACTCGGCGGCCACCTCCGACCCGAGCAGTCGGGAGATGATCCCGTTGGCCGGGTCGCGGTAGTCGATGAACTCCAGCAGGTCACCGAGCACGAGCACGCCGTCGGCACCCTCGGCGGCGCGGGCGAGCGGCGTGGTGGCGCCGTGGACGTCGGTGACGACGTGCAGCCGCACGCTCAGGCCGTCCGGTCCGGCCGGAACGCCGACGGCGCGACGCCCGCCGGGCGCCCGCCCTCCAGGCGCCGCTTGAGCGCGAAGGCGTGCGCCTTGAACGCGCGGTGCCGCCGGTCGGACTCCGCGCGCAGCCACCGGCGGCGCCGCAGCCGCCCGCGGGGCGGCGGGCCGTCCGGGTCCGCGCGCAGGAAGAAGTGCAGGACGGTGCCGTCGCCCTCCGGCTCGCACCAGACCTCCATGGTCCCCACCAGCGCGCCGGTCACGGTCCAGCGCAGCCCGGCCGGTCCGCGGTCGTGGGCGACCTCGGGGCGCAGGTCGGGCCAGTACGACGGCCACCGGGCCGGGTCGGCGAACTCCGCCGCGACCCGCTCGCGGGGCACGGCCAGGAAGGTCTCGTCGATCACGTCGATCGCGGGCACCGGGTCAGCGTGCCACCCCGTGCGACGGCCCCGGTCACGGGTACCGTCGCGGGCCGGGCCGGACCGGCGGATCAGCTCGTCGATCCGGTATGTCCGGTTCGATGTACGCGGACCCTACTCTCCGGTAGGTTCTGCCGGAAGGTGTCGCCGCAGCCGTCGCGGCGACCGTGTTCTCAGCCTGTCGAGGCCGCCAGGAGGTCGATCCCCGTGCGTGAGTACAGCGTTCCCGCCGCGGTGTCAGTGGGAGACGAGGAATCGCTCTCGGACGCCGTGTTCGACAATGCCGCGCAGCACCCGTCGGACGTGCTCTACCGCCGCAAGGCCACGGACGGGACCTGGTCGGAGGTGACCGCGGCCGAGTTCGCCGAGCAGGTGACCCGGATCGCGGCCGGGCTGATCGCCGCGGGTGTGCAGGCCGGGGACCGGGTCGCGCTGCTGTCGCGGACCCGGTACGAGTGGACCCTGTTCGACTACGCGATCCTCGCCGCGGGCGGGGTCACCGTCCCGATCTACGAGACCTCCTCGCCGGACCAGATCTCCTGGATCGTGTCGAACTCCGGCGCGGTCGGGATCGTCGTCGAGACCGCCGACCATGCCGCCGCGCTGGAGAAGGTCCGCGGGGACCTGCCGTCGCTGCGCACCGTGTGGCAGATCGAGCCCGCCGGGTCGGCCCCGGACGCCCCCTCTGCGGTGGAGCAGCTGCGTGGCCTGGGTTCGGACACCCCGGACGCCGTGGTGCACGAGCGCCGGGGCGCGGTGCGCGCCGACGACCTGTGCACCCTGATCTACACCTCGGGCACGACCGGCCGGCCCAAGGGCTGCGAGCTCACCCACCGCAACATGCTCTCCGAGATCCGCACGATCGCCGCGACGATCCCGCACCTGTTCGAGCCGGGCGACTCGGTGCTGCTGTTCCTGCCGCTCGCGCACGTGTTCGGCAAGGCCATCCAGTGCGGCTGCCTGGCCACCCGCACCGTCGTCGGGCACACGCCCGACGTCAAGAACCTGCTGCCCGACCTGGCGGAGTTCCGGCCGACCTTCCTGCTCGCCGTGCCGCGGGTGTTCGAGAAGGTCTACAACGGGGCCCGGCTCAAGGCGCACAACGACGGCAAGGGGAAGATCTTCGACGCCGCCGCCGACACCGCGATCGCCTACTCCGAGGCGCTCGACGCGGGCGGCCCGGGGCTGCTGCTCAAGGCCCGGCACGCGCTGTTCGACAAGCTCGTCTACGGCAAGCTGCGCGCCGCCGTCGGCGGGAACGTCAAGGCCGCGGTGTCGGGGTCGGCGCCGCTGGGTGCGCGGCTGGGCCACTTCTTCCGCGGCATCGGCCTGCCGGTCCTGGAGGGCTACGGCCTGACCGAGACCACCGCGGGCATCACCCTGAACACCCTCGACGCCCAGCGGGTCGGCTCGGTCGGACGCCCGGTGCCCGGCTGCGCGGTCCGGATCGCCTCCGACGGCGAGATCATGCTCCGCGGCGACATCGTCTTCCGCGGCTACTGGGACAACGAGCAGGCCTCGGCCGAGGCCCTGGAGTCCGACGGCTGGTTCCACTCCGGTGACATCGGCGAGCTCGACGACGGCGGCTTCCTCACGATCACCGGCCGCAAGAAGGAGATCATCGTCACCGCGGGCGGCAAGAACGTCGCCCCGGCCGTGCTCGAGGACCGCCTGCGGGCGCACCCGTTGGTCGGGCAGTGCATCGTGATCGGCGACCAGAAGCCGTTCATCTCCGCGCTGGTCACGATCGACCCGGACGCCCTGCCGGGCTGGCGCGAACGCAACGGCAAGCCCGCCGGTGACGGGAGCTCGGCCGCCGACCTCGTCGACGACCCGGAGCTGCGCGGTGAGATCGCGGCCGCGGTCGAGGACGCCAACCAGGCCGTCTCGCGGGCCGAGCAGATCCGCAAGTTCACGATCCTGCCGCACGACTTCAGCGAGGCGGGCGGCGAGCTGACGCCGACGATGAAGGTCAAGCGCAAGGTCGTCGTGGAGTCCTACTCCGACGAGATCGAGGCGCTCTACGCGGGGACCACCGCCGACAAGGGCTGACCCTCCACCGGCGGCGCCGGGTCGTGCGGTCAGCGCGGCCCGTCGTCGCCGGTCAGGAAGCCGTGCAGCCGCGCCGCCGACGACGGTCCGCCCCAGAGCCGACGGACGCGGGCCCGCCCGGCGCGGCCCATCGCCGTCGCGCGGGCGGGATCGGCGAGCAGGTCCGCGACCCGGTCGGCGACGGCGGCGACGTCCCGTCCCGCCACGACGTGGCCGGTCACGCCGTCCTCGACGGTCTCCGGTGCTCCGCCGGAGTCCCCCGCGACGACGGGCAGTCCCGACGCCGCGGCCTCCAGCAGCGCGATCCCCAGCCCCTCGACGTCGAGCCCGCCCAGGTGGGTGCGGCACGGCAGGGCGAACACGTCCCCGGCGGCGTGGTGCGCGGCGAGCTCGGCGGCCGGCACCCCACCGGTGGCCACCACGGCGTCGGCGACCCCGGCCCGGGCCGCCAGCGCGCGCAGCCGGTCCCGGTAGGGCCCGCCGCCGACGAGCAGCAGCCGGGCGCCCGGCACCCGCGCCCGGATCCTCGGCAGCGCCGCGACCAGCACGTCCTGGCCCTTGCGCGGCACCAGCCGGGAGACGCACGACACCACCGGTGCATCCCCGAGCCGGTAGCGGGCCCGGACCGCGGCGCGGGCGGCCGGGTCGGGCGCGAAGCGCACGGTGTCCACCGGCGGCGGCAGGACCTCGACGGCCGCGTCCGGCCCGAGCGCACCGGCGAGCCGGCCGCGGGTCCAGCGCGAGACCGTGGTGACGACGTCGGCGTCCCGGCCGATCCGGTGCAGCGCCCGCCGCGCGCCGGGCAGCATCGACCAGCCGACCTCGTGGCCGTGCGTGGTGGCGACGACCCGCTCCACCCCCGCGTGGCGGCGCAGGTACGGGCCGAGCAGCCCCAGCGGCGCGGCCGCGCCGAACCAGACGGTCCGGGCGTCGTGCTCGCGGGCCAGCTCCGCGGCGCGCCGGGCGATCTCGGGGACCGGCAGCATCAGCGACGACCGGTGCCGGTGCACGGGGAACGGCAGCGTGGCGTCGTGGGCGGCGGCGCCGCGCCAGGCGGGCGCGTGGACGGCGAGGGTCTCCGGCGGGAGCGCGCGGGCGAGGTCGGACAGGTAGGACTGGATGCCGCCGGGGCGGGGCGGGAAGTCGTTGGTCACCAGCAGCGTGCGCGCCACGGTCGGCGACGCTAGTCCCCGACGGGGTGGCGGCCCCCGGTGGACCCGGGCGGCGGGGTCGGAGCGGCGGGGTCGGAGCGGCGGGGTCGGAGCGGCGGGGTCGGGACGGCGGCTCCGCACGCGCGCGGCGCGTCGGGGATGCGGGCCGCCGTCCGACACTCCGGGGAGCGGACGAGTTCCGCGTCCTCACCGCTGCGTGACCGGAGCGGTCGCCCGCCGGCGAGGCACTGCTCCGCAGGAGTGGTGCTGGTCGCTCGACGGGACAGCTGGTGAGGATGTCGTGCTGTTCAGGTGAACGAGCGGGGCAGCCCGCGGTGACGGTCCGGCCCGGCATTTCTCCGGCGCGGCCATTCTGTCGGACCCCTCCCCTAGCGTCCGCGGTACTCGACCACCTCGGGTCCGACGAAGGAGGAGCCATGATCGTCGACTGCGATCGCTGCGAGGTCCGCGGTGCCGCGTGCGGTGACTGCGTCATCGGGGTGCTGCTGGAGGTCCCGGAGGACGACCGACCGATCCCCTATCTCCCCGTCGACCTGCCGGCCGGCTCGGTGGACACGAGCGTGGCCACGGCCGGGGCCCCGGTGGAGTTCGCCGAGCCGGAGCGCCGGGCGTTGCAGGTGCTGGCCGAGGGCGGCCTCATCCCGCACCTGCGTCTGGTCGAGCCGGGCGCACCGGCACGCACCACGCTGCCGATGCCGGTGGTCCCGCCGGCCGGGCGCCGGACCCGGCACCGTGACGTGGGGTGACCGGTCAGCCGCCGAGGCGGCGCAGCAGCACCGCGGACGCCACGGTGTGCGCGCCCCGGCGGCGCACCGAGCGCACGAGCTCCTGGTCCGACGTCGCCACCAGCAGCGGCCTGCCCGCCGGTTCGGCGGCGACGAGGTCGCGGACGACGTCGTCGGCGATCACCCCGGCGTCGCTGAACAGCACCCGCACCCCGCGGCTGCCGCGCACCGGCGCGGCGATCACCGCGGCGCCGTCGAACACCACGGTGATCTCGGCCCCGGTGCGGGCACCCAGGGCGCTGAGCTGGGCCACCAGCCGGGAGCGCTGGTCGGCCAGCGGCAGGTCCGGATAACCGGTCTTGCTGACGTTGTAGCCGTCGACGATGAGGTGCACCGACGGCACGCTCAGCAGCGCGTCCAGCGCGGCCAGCCCGTCGACGGGTGCCGCGACGCGTGCGCCCGCCGCGCGGTCGCCCGTGCCCGCGACCAGGTCCGCCGGCCGCGGTCCGCCCGCGCCGACGTCGAGCTCGCGGCGCAGACCGGAGATCGCGCCGCTCACGGTGTCGAGCAGCAGCTCCAGGCGCACCTCGTCGCCGCGACGGGCCTCGCGGGCGGCCTGGCGGGCGGCGGCGACCTGACCGGCCGCGGCCTCGGCCCTGCGGCGTTCCCGGTCGGCGCGCTCGCGCTCGGCGGCGGTCTCGGCGCGGGCCCGGGCGAGCTCCTCGTCGACGCCGCCGCGCAGCCGCGCGACCTCCTCCTCCAGCTGGCTGCGGGCGTCGAGCGCCGCACGCAGCCGGGCGCCCTGGTCGCTCACCCGGCGGCGCATCTGCTGGTACTCGATCTCCCGCTCGCCGACGAGCGCGCGGGCCCGCTCCCGTTCCTCGACCAGCTCTGCCCGGGCCCGCTCGAGCTCGGCGGTCAGCTTGTCGACCTTGGCCAGTGCCTCGTCGCGCTCGGCGCGCAGGTTCGCCAGGTCCGCGGTCTGTCCCACCTCGGCGACCCGCCGGTCCGCGAGCGGATCGGCGGTGAGCAGCGCGACCGCGGCCGCATCGAGCTTGTCGACGGGCGCGGGCAGCGGCCCGGGCCCCTCCGCGGCTCCGGCGTCCCCGGCGGGCGCGCCGGTCCCGTCCGGGGACGGGTCGTCGGTGGGCCGTGGCGCGGAGGTCTCGGGAAGCTCCAGCTCACCGGGCCGGTTCTCGGCCCACCAGGCCACCACCGCGGCCCGGAACGCCGCGTCCTGCTGGAGCCGGGCCACCAGCACCTGCCCGCCGAGGCGGGCCCGCTTGGCGGGGGTGAACCGGGCGAAGCGGCGCAGCGGGGTGGGGACCTCCCCGGGCGGCAGCCCGCCCAGCGCGGTGCCCGCGATCTCCGCGAGCCGGGCCCGCAGCGGGGCGGGCAGCTCCGGCCAGTCGCCTACGGCCGGTCCCGCGGTGCCCTCCCCGTCACGGGCACCGTCCTCGGCGCACGACGGCGGCCCGGAGCGCGTGGGCTCCGGTCGCTCCGTGTCGTCGTGCGCCATCTCTCCAGGTTATCCCCGCCCGCCCCGGACCGCCGTCGGCGCGGCCGTCCCCGTACGGGGCGTGCCCGATCGGTGGCGGCGCTGGGCTCGCCCGGGTCCCGGCCGGGCGTTCGAACATACTGTCGGACCCGGCGGCTACGGTGCGGGCGTGACCTCCTGCTCCCCGCAGCTCACCTTCGACGAGCTGGGCACGCCGCTGCGCGACGTCACCTTCTGCGTGGTGGACCTGGAGACGACCGGCGGCAGCCACCGGACCGACGCGATCACCGAGGTCGGCGCCGTCGCCGTCCGCGGCGGCAGCCGGATCTCCGAGCTCGGCACCCTGGTCGACCCGGGCGTGCCGATCCCGGCCGACATCACCCGCCTGACCGGCATCACCACGGCGATGCTGCACGGCGCACCGCCGCTGGGGGCGGTCCTGCCGTCGGTGCTGGACATGCTCCGCGGCTCGGTCCTGGTGGCGCACAACGCCCCGTTCGACGCCGGGTTCCTCAGGGCCGCCTGCGAGCGCCTCGACCGTCCCTGGCCCGGCCCCCCGGTCCTGTGCACCGCGCGGCTCGCCCGTGCCGTGCTGCCGCACGCCGAGTGCCCCAGCGTGAAGCTGGGCGTCCTGGCCCGGCACTTCGGGTGTGCCACCACCCCGGACCACCGGGCGCTGACCGACGCCAGGGCGACCGTCGAGGTGCTGCACCACCTGCTGGAGCGGATCGGGAACCTGGGTGTGCAGAGTCTGGAGGAGCTGCTGCAGCTCGTGCGGGACCGGGCCCCGCACCGGCCCACCACCACCCAGCGCCGCCGCAGGCACCTGGCGAACGACGTGCCCTCCGCACCCGGGGTGTACCTGTTCCGCGGCGGCGACGGCCAGGTGCTCTACGTCGGCACCAGCGGTGACCTGCACCGACGGGTGCGGTCGTACTTCACCGCCGGGGAGAAGCGCCGCCGGGTCCGGGACATGCTCGCCAGCGCCGAGAAGGTCGACACGGTGGTCTGCGCGCACGCCCTGGAGGCCTCGGTGCGCGAGCTGGCCCTCATCGCCGCGCACCGCCCGCCCTACAACCGGCGCTCGCGCAACCCCGGCCGGGCCTACTGGGTGGTGCCGACGGCGGAGGCGTTCCCGCGGCTGTCGGTCGTCGCCACCCCGCGGGCGGGCGCCCTGGGCCCGTTCGGGTCGCAGCGGGCCGCGACCGACGTGCTCGACGCGGCACTGGACGCGCTGCCGCTGCGCCGGTGCACGATCCGCATCCCGGCCCGGAACCCGTCGGCGACACCGTGCGCGCTGCACGAGCTGGGCCGCTGCGCCGCGCCGTGCGCCGGTCTGCAACCGGCCGAGGACTACGCGCCCGCCGTGCACGCCTGGGGTCACCTCGTCGCGGGCAGGGACGACGGCCCGCTGCGGGTGCTGGCCGCCGAGGTCGACGACCGGTCCGCGGGCGGGCGCTACGAGGCCGCTGCACGGGCCCGGGACCGGCTGGCCACGCTGGCCGCCGGGGTCGACCGGGGCACCACCCTGGCCGCGCTCGCGGGGATCGACGAGCTGGTCGGCGCCCGGCCCGACGGCCGGGGCGGCTGGGAGCTCGCCGTGCTGCGGCACGGACGGCTCGCCGCGGCGGGCACCGCGCCGCGCGGGGTTCGGCCGATGCCGGTCGTCGAGGCGCTGCGGGCCGGCGCGCAGACGGTCCTGCCGGGCGACGGACCGCTGCGCGGGGCCCCGTCGGAGGAGGTCCGGATCCTGCACCGCTGGCTCACCAGCGGCGGGACCCGGCTGGTGTACTGCGACCCGCCGTGGGCGGAGCCGGCGTGGGGCGGGGGCGCCTGGCGCACCTGGGCCGAGCGGGCCCGGGAGGCCTCGCACCGCACCGGTGACCGTTCCCCCGACGAACCGGCCGGGGTCTGAGGTCGCCCGGGAGACTGCACGGAGGCCGCACCGAGGCCGCACGGACGACGGCGGCCCCGCCGGAGACCGGGTCTCCGGCGGGGCCGCCGTGGAGTGCTTCCGGGCCGGGGCCCGGGCCGTGCTCAGTCGCGCGGCTGCTGCGGACGACCACCGTCGTCCGGGCGGCCCGCGAGCTCACCGTGACCGGACTCGATCTCCGCCCGCGCCTCGTGACGCCGGCGCGACTCCTCGAGCTCGCGCTCGTGGGCCTCGTGGCGGGCCGCGGCCAGCGCACGGGACTCCTCGACCGGGTCGGGCGTGAGCAGCGAACCGGAGACCGGCTCACCCGCCGAGCCCAGCTGGTTCATCCGCTTGGGCACCGAGGCGCCCTGGTACTCCAGCGGGATGGCGTGGCCGTGCGCGTCGACGCCGCCCAGCGGCTGGTGCACCTCGATGAACTCACCGTGCGGGAGCCGCTTGATGATGCCCGTCTCGATGCCGTGCTCCAGCACCGCGCGGTCCGACCGCTGCAGACCGATGCACCAGCGGTAGGCCACCCAGTACACGATCGGCGGCACGACGAGCAGACCGATGCGGCCGGCCCACGTCGTCGCGTTCAGCGAGATGTGGAAGAAGTACGAGATCCAGTCGTTGAACCCGCACATCACGAGCCACAGGTAGAACGAGATCGCCATGGCGCCGAGCGCGGTCCGGACCGGCACGTCGCGCGGCCGCTGCAGCAGGTTGTGGATCGCGTCGTCGCCGGTGAAGCGCCGCTCGATCGACGGGTAGGCACCGGCGAGCACGAACAGCACCGGCAGGAAGCCCGCGGTGGGGATGAACGCCGCCGGGATCGTGTACGTCCCGAACAGGTAGAACTCCCACGGCGGGAAGATCCGGCCCATGCCCTCGGACCACAGCATGTAGAAGTCCGGCTGCGACCCGGCGGAGATGTGCGAGGCGTCGTACGGGCCGAGGTGCCAGATGGGGTTCATCTGGAACAGCCCCGAGATCAGCGCCAGCACACCGGCGACGACGAAGAAGAACGCGCCGCCCTTCGCCGCGAACTGCGGCATGATCCGAACGCCGACGACGTTGTTCTCGGTCCGGCCGGGGCCGGGGAACTGGGTGTGCTTCTGGTACCACACCAGCCCGAGGTGCACGGCGATCAGCGCGAGGATGATCCCGGGCAGGATCAGCACGTGGATGATGTAGAGCCGCGGGATGATCTCGGTCCCGGGGAACTCGCCGCCGAACAGCGCCCAGTGCACCCAGGTGCCCATGATCGGCACGGTCAGCGTGATGCCCGAGGCGATGCGCAGACCAACACCGGAGAGCAGGTCGTCCGGCAGGGAGTAGCCGGTGAAGCCGGCGAAGGTGCCCAGCAGGATCAGCACGATCCCGATGGTCCAGTTGGCCTCGCGCGGCTTGCGGAACGCTCCGGTGAAGAACACCCGGAACATGTGGATGATCATCGCCGCGACGAACAGCAGCGCCGCCCAGTGGTGCAGCTGGCGCATGAACAGCCCGCCGCGGACCTCGAGCGAGATCTCCAGGGCGGACTCGTAGGCCCGCGACATGTGCACGCCGCGCAGCGGGTCGTACGGCCCGTTGTAGACGACCTCCTGCATGGAGGGGTCGAAGAACAGCGCCAGGTAGGTGCCCGACAGCAGCACGATGATGAAGCTGTACAGGGCGATCTCGCCCAGCATGAACGACCAGTGGGTCGGGAAGACCTTGTTGAACTGCTTCCGCAGACCCGCGGCCGCGTGGTAGCGCTGGTCCGCCTGGTCGAGTGCTTCGCCGCCCTTGGCCGCGAGGCCCCCTGAGGAGGTGGTGGGTGTCGTGATCGAGCTCATGTCGTCTTCGGCCTCTCCCAGAACGCGGGTCCGACGGGCTCCACGAAGTCGCTGCGGGCGACGAAGAAGCCCTCCTCGTTCACCGTGATCGGCAGCTGAGGCAACGGCCGGGCGGCCGGCCCGAAGACGGGCTCGGCATCCTGGGTGGCCAGGAACTGCGACTGGTGGCACGGGCAGAGAATGCGGTTGTCCTGCGCCTGGAACAGCGAGGTCGGGCATCCGAGGTGGGTGCAGACCTTCGACCAGGCGTAGAAGTCACCGTAGTTGAAGTTCTCCTGACCGGGGCGCTTCGTGACCTCGGTCCCGGGGCGGAGACGGATGAGCATGACCGGAGCGTCCGAGGCGCGCTGCGCGTGCAGCAGCTCCTCCTCGTTGCCCCGCTCGCTCTCGCGGTACGGGAAGACCGTCATCATCGCACCCGGCTCCATGTCCTCGGGTCGCACACGGGCGATCTCGGAGAGGATGCCGGTGTCGGTGCGCAGGTAGACCGTCTCGCCGTTCTCCGGACGCCAGCCGGTGTGCCACAGCGGGGCGTTCTCACCCTCGGCCCACGGGTTCCGGATGATGCCGCCGAGCGCGACGACACCGGTGCCGATACCGGCGACGGCCGCCGCCAGTCCGGCGCTGCGGATGATCAGCTTGCGACGGCCGATCGTGGTGCCCTTGCCCGCGTCGGCGACCTGGGCCAGGAACGTGGCGCGGTCGACGTCGGTGGACGGGCCGTCGTGACGCTGCTGGACCGAGGTCTCGTCCGGGAAGAGCTTCTTCACCATCTGGATGACCGCGATGCCGATGGAGAGCACCGCGAACCCGAAGGTGAAGCCGATGACCGGCGTGTAGAGGTTGTAGAGCGCGTGGCCGGGCTCGCCGACGTTGACGTACTCCCACGGCCACGCGATGAACGCGACCACGAAGGCGATCATGGAGATCGCCGAGATGATGAACCACAGCGCGACCGAACGCTCGGCGCGCTTCTCCGCGCGGGTCCCCGGGATCGGGAACGCCGGCGTGTTGTGCACGACCTCGACCTCGTCGAGCTCGCCGGCCAGACGGGCCAGCTGCTCGGGCGACATCTCGTCGAGCTCCTCCTTGGTCGGGCGACGGTCCGACCCGGTGCTGACTTCGCTGCTCAACTCTTCGCCCCCAACCAGATGGCGAACCCGACCAGACCGGACATCACGACGGCGAAGATGAAGACACCCTCGGCCGTCGGACCGAGACCCAGCAGCGAGTAGCCGCCCGGGTCGTTGGCGTGGTTCACCGACTTGATGTACGCGATGATGTCCTGCTTCTCCTGCGGCGTGAGCTGCTGGTCGGAGAAGCGCGGCATGTTCTGCGGGCCGGTCTGCATCGCGGTGTAGATCTGCTCCTCGCTGGCCGGCTCGAGCGCGGGAGCGTACTTGCCGGACGACAGCGCGCCGCCGACGCCGGTGAAGTTGTGGCACGAGGCGCAGTTCAGCCGGTACAGCACGCCACCACGGCCCGGGTCGTCGCCGCGCAGGGCCTCGCCGGTCGCGGCCGGGGTGACCGGCCCGCCGCCGTTGGCCTGCACGAACGCGCCCAGCGCCTCGAGGTTCGCCCGGCCCTCCTGGGTCTCCGGGTCGAAGATCGGCAGCGGGTGCTTGCGGGCGGCCTGGGCCTCCTGGCGCGCCATCGGCATACGCCCCGAGGACACCTGGAAGTAGACCGCGGCGTCGCCGACGCCGATCAGGCTCGGGCCGCGCTCCTGGACACCCTGCAGGTTCGCGCCGTGGCACGTGATGCAGGTGTTGTTGTAGAGCTGCTCGCCCTTGGCGATCAGCGCGGTGTCCTGCTGGGCCTGGGCGACCTGCGGCTGTGGCGCGAAGGCGGCGTAGAGGAAACCGACGGACAGCAGGCCCAGCCCGATGGCGAGGGCGCCGGCGATGCGGCGCTTCACTTTGCCGTGCGGACGGGTGCGGCCCCCGGCCTTCTCGTCCGGCCGTTCGACCGGTGGTGGGTTCTGGTTCTCGGTCATCGCTGGGGGTCTTCCAACCTCGACGTCGTGGCGGGTGCTGTCAGGGGACGGGCGGCGCGATCGGTCAGCGGATGAAGTAGATCGTGGCGAACAGCCCGATCCACACCACGTCGACGAAGTGCCAGTAGTAGGACACCACGATCGCCGCGGTGGCCTGGGCGGGCGTGAACTTGCTGAGCTTCGTGCGGATGATCAGGTACACGAACGCGACGAGGCCGCCGACCACGTGCAGCCCGTGGAAGCCGGTCGCCAGGTAGAAGACCGACCCGTAGGCGCTCGAGGAGATCGTCGTCTCGTGCGAGGTGACCAGGGTGTAGTACTCGAACGCCTGGCCGAGCACGAAGAACGTCCCCATCGCCAGCGTCAGGGCGTACCAGCGACGCAGCCCGAACACGTCGCCGCGCTCGGCGGCGAACACGCCGAACTGGCAGGTGAACGAGGACGCCACCAGGACGAGGGTGACCACCAGTGCGTAGGGGACGTCGAGCTCGGTGGGCGGCGGCGGCCAGGGGCCGTCGTTCTGCGCCCGCGCGGTGAAGTACATCGCGAACAGCCCGGCGAAGAACATCAGCTCGCTGGAGAGCCAGACGATGGTGCCGATGCTGACCAGGTTGGGGCGGTTCAGCGAATGGATCCGCGCGCTGATGTTGGGTGCCGCTGTCGTCACGTCGGGCATTATGACCCGAGCCGAACTTCTACGGCTTGTCGGGATACCCCTCACCGCATCACGATCGGCGAACGGACCCGATGCTCGGGAACTCATCGCCTGGTCGGGACGACGGAGCGGCCGCCACGCGGACCCGGTCCGGATCGTCGACACGACAACGTTCGGGGGTGTCGGGAGGTTCCCCTAGTATCGCCGGCGTGAGCGGACGAGCGGCAGAGATCGGCAGCGCGGCCGGGTCGGGGACGGGGACCAGCACGGTGCTGGTCTACAGCCACCGTCCCGAGGTCCGCGAGAGCATCATCGAGGCGGTCGGGCGGCGGCCCGCGCCGGACGTGGGCCGGGTGCGCTGGGTGGAGGCGGCCGGCATCGCCGAGGTCCTCGCGGCCTGCGACGCGGGTGAGGCCGACCTGCTGGTCCTCGACGGCGAGGCCCAGCCGACCGGTGGGATGGGCGTGGCCAAGCAGCTGCGTCACGAGATCGTCGACTGCCCGCCGATCGTGCTGACCGTCCGCCGCCGGGACGACCGCTGGCTCGCCACCTGGTCGGAGGCGGACGCCGTGCTGGTGCACCCGCTCGACCCGATCGAGGCGGCCGAGGTCGTCGCCCAGGTCCTGCGCGACCACCGACCCGGCACCCTGACCCAGCAGCAGTAGCGAGACAGAGGACACCTCACGTCGTGAGCGCACCCACCTGGCCCTCCGTGATCGGCCGCCTGATGCACGGCGAGGACGTCACCGCCGACGAGGCGACCTGGGCGATGGGTCAGGTGTTCGCCGGGGAGGCGACCCCGGCGCAGCTCGCCGGGTTCCTCGTCGCACTGCGCGCCAAGGGCGAGACGCCCGCGGAGATCTCGGGCATGGCCGACGCGATGCTCGCCCACGCGCTGCGGGTGCACGTGCCCGGTCGCTCGGTCGACGTCGTCGGCACCGGCGGGGACCAGGCGCACACGGTGAACATCTCCACGATGGCGGCGATCGTCGTCGCGGCGGCGGGTGCGCCGGTCGTCAAGCACGGCGGGCGCGCGGCGTCGTCGCAGTGCGGGACGGCCGACGTGCTGGAGGAGCTGGGGGTCGCGATCGAGCTGACCCCGGCCGCGGTCGAGCGGTGTGCCGCCGAGCTGGGGATCGCGTTCTGCTTCGCCCAGTCCTTCCACCCCGCCATGCGCTACGCGGGCAGCGTCCGTCGCGAGCTCGGGGTGCCGACCGCGATGAACCTGCTCGGGCCGCTGTCCAACCCGGCCCAGCCCGAGACCGGTCTGATCGGCTGCGCCGACCCGCGACACGCCGCGACGATGGCCGAGGTCTTCGCCCGGCGCGGCAAGTCGGTGCTGGTGGTGCGCGGCGACGACGGGCTCGACGAGCTGACCACCACCGGGCGCAGCACCGTCTGGATCAGCGACGGCGGCACCGTCCGCGAGGAGCGGCTCGACCCGGCCGACCTCGGGGTCGGCGTGGCCACCGCCGAAGACCTGCGCGGCGGCACCCGGCAGGTCAACGCCGCCGTGGTCCGCGACCTGGTGGCCGGCAAGAGCGGCCCGGTGCGCGACGCGGTGCTGCTCAACGCCGCGGGCGCGCTCGCCGCGCACCGCGGGATCGGCACCGACCTCACGGCCGCGATCGGGGACGCGCTCGACGCCGTCGCCGCGGCCGTGGACTCCGGCGCCGCGTCCGACCTGCTCACCCGCTGGGCGGCGCTGTCCACCGAGCTGGCCGCCTGAGGGAACCCGCACCACCGTCGACCGGCCGCCCGAGCGGTCCGGGCGGTTCGGGCAGCGCCGTCCGCCGGGCCGGCACGCGACGGTGCGCCGCGGGCCGGGACGGGGCTCAGTCGAGGCCGATGGCGAAGGCCGCGTCGGTGTCGGCCTTGGAGTAGGACCGGAACGCGATGTGCGTGTCGGTCCCGACGACGCCGTCGATGCGGCTGAGCCGGCTGGCGATCACGTCGGCGAGCTGCTCGTGCTCGCGCACCTTGACGATCGCGATCAGGTCCACGTCGCCGGCACAGGAGTAGACCTCCGACACGCCGTCGAGGTCCGCGATGGCCTGCGCGGTCTCGGGGATCCGGTCGGCGGCGGTGTGCACCAGGACGATCGCGGTGATCACGGTGGGGCTCCCCCTCGGGTCAGGGCGTGGCGGACACCGGTCAGGCTAGTGGGGGCATCCCCTGTGGCGCAGGCCGCATCCGGTTGCTACTGTCACCGCCATGCGCACCGTCGAGCACACCCTTGCTCCGGCCGCAGCGCTGCCCGCACTCATTCCCGCGGTAGTAGCACTGCGCGTCGGCTGATCCAGGCCGCCGACGCGCCCGCGCCGCAATCCCGGCGCTTCCCTCCCGCACACCGCGGTGAGGATCTTCGAGACCTGGCTCGCGTTCCCGCTTCTCTCTCGCGCAACGCACGGAGCCACACGATCATGAGCATCACCGCCGACCGCCCCACCACCACCTTCTCCTTCCCCACCGGTGCCGGTGGCGCCGCGGACATCGCGTCCCGGATGCCCCGCCGGCACACCGTCGTCACCGGCGACGGGATGGCCGGGGTCATGCAGATCGCCTCGGCGCTGCAGAGCTGTGGTCGCACGCTGCGCGAGTTCTGCGTCGACGTCCGTGAGGGCGTCGCCTACAGCTCGGTCACCTGCACCCTGTCGATGACGCCCGACGAGGCCGACGACTTCACCCGCGGCATGGGCGCCATGCCCTGCGTCCTGGCCGTCGACCCGTACTGAGGCGTGCTCACCTGCACCGAGCCGACGGGCCCGCGACCGCTACGGCCGTGAGCTGCGGCTGCGGGCCGCGTCGAGCATCTCGGCCCGGTCCGCGATCTTGACCCGCTCGGTGCCGCCGCGCCGCTCCCCCAGGGCGATCTCGGCGGCGTCGAGACGCAGCCAGTCCTCCCACAGCACGGGGTCGACGCCGTAGGAGCGCATCCGCTCGACGACGGCGTCGCCACCCGGCCGCGGCGGCGTCGCCAGGTCCGGCAGGTCGGCCAGCACCGACTCCGCGGTCTGTGCGCCGTCGCCCTTGTTGGTGCCGATCACCCCGGTCGGCCCCCGCTTGATCCACCCGGCCACGTAGCTGCCGCGCACGGGCTCCCCGCCGAGCAGCACCCGTCCGGCCTCGTTCGGGACGGTGCCGGTCGCCGGGTCGAACGGCAGCCCCTCGATGGGCTCGCCCGCATAGCCGATGGCCCGCACGACCAGGCCCGCCTCCAGGGTCTCGACCTCACCCGTGCCGTGCACCCGGCCGTCGGCGTCGACGGCGTTGCGTTCGACCACGACGGCGCCGACCCGGCCGGTGCCGTCGTCGACAAGCCGGACCGGCGACCGCAGGAACCGCAGGTGGATGCGCCGACGCGCACCGGTCGCGGACCGGGCGGCCCATTCGGTCAGCATCTCGATGTTCTGACGCATCCGCCGTTCCTCCGGCTCGGCGACGCCCGCGGCGAGCAGGCCGTCGTCGTGCACCACGACGTCGACGTCGTCGAGACCCCCGAGACCGCGCAGCTCGGCGGGGGTGAACTTCACGTGCAGCGGGTCGCGCCGGACCAGCACGTGCACGTCGGTGACCGCGCTCGCCCGCAGCGCGTCGAGCACCGCGTCGTGCGCGTCGGTGGCGGCGAGGTCGTCGGCGGGGCGGGCCAGGACCCGCGCGACGTCGACGGCGACGTTCCCGGCGCCGACCACGACCGCGCCGGGGCGGTCGAGCAGCGGGCCGGGGCCCACCGCGTCCGGGTGCCCGCAGTACCAGGACACGAACGCCCCCGACCCGACCGAGCCCGCGAGGTCCTCCCCCGGGACGCCGAGGTCGCGGTCGACCGCGCTGCCGGTGGCGTGCACGACGGCGTGGTAGTGCTCCCGCAGCGCCTCCCCCGGGATGCCGCCGGGGCCGACGTGCACGTTTCCGAGGAACCGGACGCGGTCGCTGTCGTCGAAGGTCCGCACCAGCGCCCGGATGACCGACTTCATCTTCACGTGGTCGGGGGCGACGCCGTAGCGGACCAGGCCGTAGGGCGCGGGCAGCCGGTCGATCACGTCGACGTGCACCGCCGGGTCCCCCGCCAGCAGCGCCTCGGCGGTGTACAGGCCGGACGGCCCGGACCCGATGACGGCGACCCGGTGGGGTCGGGGGCTGAGGACCTGCGGGGTCGACACGTGCGCACCTCCGAGCCGGGGACGGTGACGACGCTAACAGCGATGACCCGTCCGGGCGATCACCGACGCAGCGCGGTGCCGACGGCGCGCACCGCGGTCCGCCCGTCGGGCAGCAGCAGCTCCGTGCTCAGGGTGCGGAAGCGCCGGCCGTCGCGGATCGCGACGGTGCGGGCCCGCAGCCGGTCGGTGACCTGCACCGGCCGGAGGAACTCCACCGTCGTCGACAGCGGCCGGGCGTCGCCGGCGCCGGGGTGCGCGGACTGGGCCGCGGCGGCGAGCCCGGACAGGACCGCGCCGTGGGCGGTGCCGTTGAGGTTGGTCGTCGACGGGCCGGGGGTGAACACGACGTCGCCGTCGGCGTCGCGCTCGAGGTTCTCCGGCCGCAGCCGGATGGCCTCGAACGGCGGCAGCGCGGCCCGTACGTCGGCGCCGGGAGCGGTGGCGCCGGGATCAGTGGGGTGGGGATCGGTGGGGCCCGGGGCGCGAGCGGTCGCGAGCCCGCCGGGGCCCGCGGGGACACCGGTCAGCGCGAAGGTCGCGACGACGTGCGCCACGGCGACCCCGGTGTCGTCGTGCATCTCGGCCCGTCCGACGCCGACGGCGTCGTCGAGGTGCAGCAGGGTCAGCTCGGCGCGCAGCCACCGCGCGTCCGCCGCGGGGATCCCGGCCAGGTCCAGGCGCAGGTCGACGGTGGGGGCGCCGGCGACGAGACGCGCCGTGGAGAACACCAGGTAGCCCAGGCCCGCGTCCGCGAGGAGCGCCGGGACCACCGGGAGGACCCGGCCGTCGGCGGTGCGGACGCCGTCGTGCAGCGGGGCGCGCACCACCACGCGCTCCCGCGTCGACGACGGGTCGGGGACCATCCCGAGGCCGGACTCGACCGGCGCGCGCCGCAGCCGCTCCCGGGTGCCCGGTCCGGGCCTGGTCTGCTGCGGTTGCGTCGTGCCGGTCATGATCCCATCGTGCGTCACCCCGGGGGTACTCCCGGCTCCGGGTCCCGGTACCCGGCGGTGAGCAGTGCCGCCTCGTCGTCGACGGCGCGCCGGTCGGCGGTGAGGACGCGCACCCGGCGAGTGTGCCGGTCAGCCCGCCGTACGGGAGTACCGGCTCACCGGGCGGGCGAGCCCGAACCGGTCCCGCAACGTCCCGTCGTAGGGGGCGGGCGCCCAGGCGTCACCGAGCGCGGGGAGCAGGCCGTCGACGATCTCGTCCACCCCGGACGGCAGCGCGAGCGGGACCAGGACGAACCCGTCCGCGGCGCGCTCCTCGGCGGCGTCGCGGAGGAGGGCGGCGAGCTCGGCCGGGTCGCCGACGTGGCGCAGCGTGGCCGGGCCGGTGTCGGCGCCGGCCGGGGCGAGGGCGTCGAGCTCGCGCAGCCGGGCGGGGGCGTCGTCGCCCAGCAGGGTCTCGACGTCGAGCAGCACGGTGACCTGCTCGGGGTCCCGCCCGGCGCCGGCGACGGCGGCCCGGACCTGGTCGCGGGCCTCGGCAGCACCGGCGACCGTGTCGGCCGCGACCCGGACGACGTCGGCGTGGCGGCCGACGGTCGCCAGCGCGGCGGTCTCGTCGCCGCGCAGCACGGTCAGCGGCTGCCCCTGCGGCGGCCGCGGTGTGATCGACGGTCCGGTCACCGAGAAGAACTCGCCGGTGAAGTCGATGTGGTGGAGCCGGTCGCGGTCGACGAAGCGCCCGGTGGCGGCGTCGCGGATCTCGGCGTCGTCCTCCCAGGAGTCCCACAGCCGCGCGGCGACCTCGATCACCTCGCCGGCCTCCCGCCAGAGCGAAGCCGCGTCGCGGTCGGCGCGCGCACGGCCGAACAGGTCGGCCTCGGCCTGGGTGCGCGACACCTCGGGCTGCCACCCGGCCCGGCCGGTGGACACGAAGTCGAGGGTGGCCACGGCCTTGGACAGGTGGAACGGCTCGGTGTGGGTGACGGTCACCGTCGGCACCACCCCGATGCCGGGGACGGCGGGCGCGACCCGCGCGGCGACGGCGACGGCGTCGAGGGTGCCGGGCAGCGCGGCCGGGTCGGCGCCGGGCGACTGCAGCGAGTCGGGCAGCGCGACGAGGTCGAGGCCGCCGCGCGCCGCGGTGCGCACCAGGTCCAGGTGGTACGGGGCGGTGAACAGCCGGGCCGGGTCGGCGCCGCCGAGCCGCCACGCGCCGGGGTGACGCCCCGCCGCTCCGAGTTCGACCGCCAGGTGCAGACGTCCGCTCACCGTGCCTCCGTCGCTCGTGTTCAGCTCCTGACCGAGCCAACCCGTCGCGGACGCGGTCTGTTCCCGGCTACCCCGCAGCGCGCAGGTCCGCCTCGATCGCGGCGGCGCAGGCACGCAGCTCGGGGAGGATGTCCGCGCGCAGGCCGTCGGCGTCGTTGCGGGAGGCGTGGGTGGAGACGTTCGCGGCCGCGACGACCCGCCCCGCGCGGTCGTGGACCGGCACCGCGAGCGAGCGCAGCCCGGCCTCCAGCTCCTGGTCGACGACGCAGTACCCGTCCGCGCGGACCCGGTCCAGCTCGGTGCGCAGCTGCTCCGGGGTCGAGACGGTGTGCGCGGTCAGCGCCGCGGGCTCCAGCGCGGCGAGGTGGGTGTCGAGGTCGGCGGGCGGGAGGGCGGCGAGCAGGACCCGGCCCATCGACGTCGCCCAGGCGGGGAAGCGGGTCCCGATCGTGATGGTGACGGTCATGATCCGCGAGGTGGGGACGCGGGCGACGTAGACGACGTCGTAACCGGTGTGCGGGTCGCCGTCGAGCACCGACACCGACGCGGACTCGCGCACCGTGGCGACCAGCCGTTCCAGGTGCGGGGCGGCGATCTCGGGCAGCCCCATCGCGGACAGGTAGGACCAGCCGAGCTCCAGCACCCGCGGGGTCAGCGCGAACAGCCTGCCGTCGGTGCAGACGTAGCCCTCCTCGGCGAGGGTGAGTAGGAACCGGCGCGCCGCGGCGCGGGTGAGCCCGGTGGCACGGGCGACGTCGGCGAGGGTCTGCTGCGGGCGGTGCGCGTCGAAGGACCGGATGACGGCCAGACCGCGGGCCAGCGAGCGGACCTGCTCGGTGCGCGGGGCGCTCACCCGGGCCGCCCGGCGAGGACGGTGTCGACCAGGTCGGCGGCGTGCCCGGTGCCCGAGCCCTGCGCGCCCGCGGCGAGGGCGAGGTTGCGGGCCATCGCCCCGGGGTGCACCTGCAGCCCCTCCAGGCTCACCCGCAGCCGGGCCGCGGCACCCGCGGTGACGCGCAGCAGCGCGACGAGCGTCTCCCACTCCGCGTGCCAGGCCCCGGCGGCGCGCTGGAACTCCTGCTCGGCGCCCGCGAGCAGCGTCGCGACCAGGCCGGGGGCGCGCTTCGCGGCGCCACGGGCGGTGACGGCGGCGGCCGGGTTGCGCTTGTGCGGCATCGACGACGAGTCCCCCGGCGCGGACTCCGACACCTCGCCGAGCTCGGTGGCGGACAGCAGCACCACGTCGCCCGCGGGCTTCGCACAGGCCCCGGCGGCGACGCCGAGTGCCCCGGCGAGCTCGCCGATGCGGCTGCGTTCGGTGTGCCACGGCACGCCCTGCGGGGCGAGCCCGAGCCGCGCGGCCAGCGCGTCGGCGAAGGCCGGGCCGTGCGGGTGGACGGCTGCGAGGGTGCCCGCGGCGCCGCCGTAGGAGACCGGCAGGGCGTCGAGCACCCGGTCGAGACCGGTGTGCGCCCGGTCCAGCCCGGTGCACCAGGTCGCGGCGACCAGGCCGAAGGTGGTGGGCAACGCCTGCTGGCCGAGGGTGCGGGCCGCGCACGGGGTGTCGCGGTGGGCGGCGGCGAGCGCGGCCGCGGCGTCGGCGCAGACCGTGAGGTCGGTGACGATGCGGTGCCCGGCCCAGCGGGTGAGCAGCATCAGCGCGGTGTCCATGACGTCCTGGCTGGTCGCGCCCGGGTGCACCGCCCGCTCGGCGCCGGGCTGGATCCGCGCCGCGGCCGCCTTGAGCCGTTTGACCAGCGGGATGACCGGGTTGCCGCCCTCGACCGACTCGGCGGCCAGCGTGTGCGGGTCGAGGCCCGCGACGGCGGCGACGGCGCGTTCCACCGCGTCGGCGTCGTGCTCGGCGACCGCGCCCTGCTCGGCGGCGACGGCCGACAGCGCCAGCTCGACCTCCAGCAGGGCGGCGATCCACGCGCCGTCGTCGAGCAGGCCGTCGACCCGGTCGGTACCGGACAGCGGCCCGAGCAACGTGTTCGCCATGCGTACGAGCGTACGGCCTGCGACCGCCGGGGAGGAGGACGCCCGCGCCGCCCGGCAGGCAGAATGGCCCGACGTGTTGACCCACATCCTGCTCGACCTCGACGGCACCCTCGTCGACTCCGCCCCCGGCATCCTCGGCTCGATGCGCCGCGCCATCGACGAAGTGGGCCTGGACGTCCCCGAGTCCGCGCTCGGCACCCACCTGCTCGGCCCGCCGCTGTACCGCAGCCTGCCCCCGATCCTCGGCGAGGAGGGCGCCGCCGCGGTGCTGCCGGTGTACCGGCGGATCTACGGCGACGAGGACGGCTGCCTGGACTGCACTCCGTACCCCGGCGTCGAGGAGCTGCTGCGTGCGCTGTCCGCGGCCGGCGTGACGATGGCCCTGGCCACCAGCAAGGCCGAGCCGCCGGCCCGGCGGATCATCGCCCACCACGGCTGGACCGACCTGTTCACCGAGATCGTCGGCGACACCCGCACCGCGGACCGGCCGACCAAGGGCGCCGTGGTCGCCGAGGCGCTGCGCAGGCTCGGGCACCCGTCCGGTGCCGACGAGCCGTTGATGGTCGGCGACCGGCTGCACGACGTCGAGGGCGCCGCCGAGCACGGCCTGCGCTGCGTCGGCGCGGGCTGGGGCTACGCCGAGCCCGGTGAGCTGGTCGCGGCCGGCGCGGACACCGTCTACGACTCCGCGGACGAGCTCCGGGTCGCCCTGCTGGGCCGAACGGGTGGTCCGACGGGGCAGGACGGCGCATCCGCGGCGGCCCTACCCCGGCAGTCCCTCAGCTGAGACCCGGTCGGGCGGCCCCCTCCGTCCGGCCCGTGCCGGGGACGCGGACGGGCCGATATACACCGGACATGACGGTCGTCGCGCTGTACCGGTACCCGGTCAAGTCCATGCTCGGCGAGTCCCTGACCCGGGCCACCATCACCGGGCGGGGGCTGCTGGGCGACCGCGCCTACGCGGTGCTCGACACCGAGACCGGGAGCATCGCCAGCGCCAAGGTGCCCAGACGCTGGCTCGGGCTGCTCGGCTTCGCGGCCCGGTTCGTCGCCGAGCCGGCGCCCGGGGAGCCGCTGCCGCCGGTCGAGATCACCTTCCCGGACGGCTCGGTCCTGCGCAGCGACGACGAGGGCCTGGACACCGCGCTGTCGGCCGCGCTCGGGCGGGACGTGTCGCTGGTCTCGGTCCCGCCGGAGGGCGGCCACTTCGAGGAGCTGTGGCCCGACATCGAGGGCCTCACCCCGCAGCAGCTCGCGCCGCGGGCGCTCATCGAGGCCACGACGACCCGGCACGAGGACTCCGGCGAGGCCATCAGCCGGTTCGACATCTCCGCGTTCGGGGCGCCGGGCACGTTCTTCGACCTGTCGTCGCTGCACGTGCTCACCGAGTCCACCCTCGACCGGCTCCGCGAGCTCGCGCCGGAGGCGACCTTCGACCCGCTGCGCTACCGGCCGAACATCGTGCTCCGCGCCGACTCCTCCCCCGACGGCGGCCACGGCTTCGTCGAGAACGACTGGCCGGGCAGCACCTCGACGATCGGCGAGGAGGTCCGGGTCTCCTTCTCCTTCGCGACCATGCGGTGCGTCATGACGACGCTCCCCCAGGGCGACCTGCCCGACGACCCGGACACCCTGCGCACGATCGCGAAGCACAACCGCATCGAGATCCCGCAGATCGGCGGGGTCTGGGCGTGCGCTGGCGTGTACGCCGAGGTCGCCGCCGGCGGGGAGATCGCCGTCGGCGACCCGCACACCGCCCCCGCCCCGGCCTGACCGCCGGCCGGCCGAACCCCGACCCTCCCCACGGACGCGGTGCCCTGCCCGGCCCGGCCCGCGTCGACGTGGGCCGAGCAGGGCCGGGCAGCGGCGTCGTCGAGATGCAGCTCAGCGGGATGTGGAGCGCACCGGGGCCCACTGAGCTGCATCTCGACGCGTGGACGCCACTCCAGCGGTGTTCGCAGAGCGAACGCTTGTGCGTCTATCGTACGCCGCGTACCGTCGTCGGCGACGGAGGTGCGTGATGGACAAGGTGGTGGCATCCGCCGCGGAGGCGGTCGCCGACATCGGCGACGGGGCGTCGCTCGCAGTCGGCGGGTTCGGCATGTCCGGGGTTCCGACGGTGCTGATCGCGGCGCTGCTCGAACAGGGCGCGACGGACCTGGAAACGATCTCGAACAACCTGGGCGTCGACGGCTTCGGCCTGGGCACCCTGCTCGCCGCCGGGCGCATCCGGCGCACGATCGGCTCCTACGTCGGCAACAACAAGGAGTTCGCCCGCCAGTACCTCGCCGGCGAGCTGGAGCTGGAGCTGACCCCGCAGGGCACCCTCGCCGAGCGGCTGCGGGCCGGCGGCGCGGGCATCCCGGCGTTCTACACCCCGGCCGGGGTCGGCACGCTGGTCGCCGAGGGCGGGCTGCCCTGGCGCTACGCGGCCGACGGCTCGGTCGCCGTCGAGTCCCCGGCGAAGGAGACCCGCGAGTTCGACGGCGTGACCTACGTCCTCGAGCGTGCCCTCACCCCGGACTTCGCGCTGGTCCACGCCTGGAAGGGCGACCGGCACGGCAACCTGGTGTTCCGGCGCGCGGCGCGCAACTTCAACCCGGACTGCGCCGCGGCCGGGCGGACCACGATCGCCCAGGTCGAGCACCTGGTCGAACCCGGGGAGATCGACCCCAACGAGGTCCACACCCCCGGCATCCACGTGCACCGCGTGCTGCACGTCCCCGACGTCGAGAAGCCGGTCGAGTTCAGGACGGTGCGTTGACCATGGCCCTCAACCGTGACGAGATGGCCGCCCGGGTCGCGGCGGAGCTGCCCGACGGCGCGTACGTCAACCTCGGCATCGGCATGCCGACCCTGGTCCCCGGGCACATCCCCGAGGGCCGGACGGTCGTGCTGCACTCGGAGAACGGGATCCTCGGCGTCGGCCCCTACCCCACCGACGACGAGGTCGACCCCGACCTCATCAACGCCGGCAAGGAGACCGTCACCGTCACCGCCGGTGCCGCCTTCTTCGGCTCCGCCGAGAGCTTCGGCCAGATCCGGGCCGGGAAGCTCGACGTGGCCGTCCTGGGCGGGATGGAGGTCGCCGCGAACGGTGACCTCGCGAACTGGGCGATCCCCGGCAAGATGATCAAGGGGATGGGCGGCGCGATGGACCTCGTGCACGGCGCGCGCTCGGTGATCGTGATGATGGACCACGTCTCCAAGGACGGGTCCCCCAAGATCGTGGAGCGGTGCTCGCTGCCGATCACCGGCCTCGGCTGCGTCACGAAGATCGTCACCGACCTGGCCGTGATCGACGTGACGCCGGACGGGCTCGCACTGGTCGAGACCGCGCCCGGCGTCACCGCCGACGAGGTCCGGGAGAAGACCGGCGCCCCGCTGCGCTGACCGCGACCCGCTGCACCGACGGCTGCCCCGCCGGTCCCGCCGGGCGCGCCCCTCGGTCGCGTCCGGCGGCGGCGCGTCCCTCAGGCGGGCGCGCCCGGCGTGACCGGCAGCCGGGACAGGCCCCGGACCAGCGTCGACTCGCGGTAGACGAGCTCCGAGAGATCGACGGCCAGCGCCAGGTCCGGCCGCTGCGCGATGAGCTTGCCGATCGCCACCCGCCCCTCGGTGCGGGCCAGCTGCGCGCCCAGGCAGAAGTGGATGCCGTGCCCGAAGAACACCCCGGACGAGGAGTCCCGGGTGATGTCGAGGCGATCCGGGTCCGCCAGCCACTCCGGGTCCCGGTTGGCCGCGGCGAGCCCCAGCATCACGGTCGACCCGGCGGGGATGGTCACCCCGGAGTACTCGACGTCCTCGCCGGCGAAGCGCATCGGAGCGTTGGAGACCGGGGACTCGAAGCGCAGGAACTCCTCCACCGCCGAGTTGATCAGAGACGGGTCGGCCTTCAGTCGGGCGTGCTGCTCGGGGTGGGTCAGCAGGGCGAGCACGCCGTTGCCGATCAGGTTGACCGTGGTCTCGTGCCCGGCGATGAGCAGCAGGGTCGCCATCGCGACGAGCTCCTCGGACGACAGCCGGTCGCCGTCGGCGTCGCTGACGGCGAGCAGGCCGGACAGCAGGGCGTCGTCGGGCTCGGTGCGCTTGCGCTCGATCAGCTCGGCGAGGTAGCCGTTCAGGCTGCCCATCGCGGCGAACTTCTCCTCCTGCGGGGAGTCGTCGACCAGCACCGACGACCACGCGGAGAACATGTCGCGGTCCTCGGCGGGCACACCCAGCAGCTCGCAGATGACCAGCACCGGGACGAGGAACGCGTACTGGCGCATGAGGTCGACGGGGCCCTCGGCGGGCAGCGCGTCGAGCAGCTCCTGGGTGATCTCCTCGACCCTGGGCTGCAGGTCGTTCATCCGCCGCACGGTGAACGAGCGGCCGACGAGCTTGCGCAGCCGGGTGTGGTCCGGCGGGTCCATCAGGATCATCATCGGGATCGGCGCGGCCGGCTGGCCCTCGCGCTGGTCGGCGGGCAGCGTGTACCGCCAGTCCTTGCTCAGCCGCGGGTCGACGAATGCCGCGCGGACGTCGGCGTACCGGCTGATCAGCCACACCTTCCCGTCCGGCAGTGCGAGCTCTCGCACCGGCTCCTCGGTGCGCAGGGCCGCGTAGGCGGGGTGCGGGTCGGTCCAGAAGTCGCCCGAGAACAGGTCGTGCGTCTCGGTGCCGGTGGTGGTCAGCGCCATGGGTCCATCGTGCCAGCCACTGGTAAGCGAGCGCTTACGTCAATCGTGTGACGGAGCACGCAGCCGGGTCGAGATCGATGTCGGCCGGCGACGGCCGGCCGAGGACGACCGACGCGGCCAGCGCGGCCAACGCCGGGGCGGACTCGATGCCCGACCCGCCCTGCCCGGCGACGAAGAAGAAGCCGGGGTGCTCCGGGCGCGCACCCAGCACGGGGGCACGGTCGGGGGCAAAGGTCCGCAGCCCCGCCCACGCGGTCCGGACCGACCGCAGCCCCAGCGTGGTCGCCGCGCCCACCCGGTCCAGGGCCAGGGCGACGTCGAGGTCGTCGGGACGGGCGTCGCCCGGCTCGGCCGGGGTCTCGTCGGCCGGGGAGACGAGCACCGTGTCCGCCTCGGCCTTGAGGTACCAGCGCTCGGCGGCGTCGACGACCATCGGCAGGACGGCGCCGTCGACGGTGAGCACCGACGGGTCGGCGACCGGGCAGGCCGCGATCGTGCGCCGGTACGGGGTCAGTCCGGCACCGGGCACGCCGGCGAGTGCCGCCACCGCGTCGGCCCAGGCGCCGGCCGCGTCGACGACCGTCTCCGCCCGCACCCGGTGCCCGGCGGCCGTCGTGGCGGTCCAGCCGGAGCCGTCCCGCTCCAGCGCGGCCACCCGGGCCCCGCGCAGCACCGTGCCGCCGCGGGCGCGCAGCCCGCGCCGGTAGCCGTCGTGCAGGGCGGCGGTGTCGACGTCGCAGGCACCGGCGGTCCACGCGGCCGCACGCGGGGCACGGCGCAGCACCGGCACGCGTCGCCAGGCCTGCTCGGGGTCCAGGGCGACCGGGGCGCCGGGCTCGCCGTGCTGCTCGCGCACCGTCGTGGCGAGGTGGTCGGCGGCCAGGTCGTCGGCGGCGACGTGCAGGACCGGGCGCGGGGTCAGCAGCGGTGGTGTGCCGAGCAGCGCGGGCAGTGCGGCGAACCGCGGGCCCGAGGCGTCGATCAGCGCGCGGAACGGACCGGAGCCGTGCCCGGGGATGTAGGTCGCCGCCGAGCGGGCGGTGGAGTGGACCGGCAGGTCGTCCTCCGCCTCGGTCAGCACGACCCGGGCGTGCGCAGCCAGCTCCCACGCGACCGACACCCCCGCGATGCCGCCGCCGATCACCAGCACGTCCGTCGTCTCCGTGCCCGCCGTACCCATGCCCGCGACGATAGGGCGGCGGCGCCGGGGAAAACCGGTGGCACCGGTCGGGGTCGTCGTCGTAGCGTCGCCGCCATGCTGATCCGGTTCCTCTGAGCGACCCGCGCGGTCGATCTCCGCGCCCTCCGTCGCCGGCCCGTGACGTCCTCACCGGGCCCCGGAACCGTCGCCGCCCTCGCGCGGCCCCTCCGGCGTCCCCGCGCGTCACCGGCCCCTCTCACCCGGTCCGAGTCCGACCCGATGTTCCGAGGAGGTCGTATGCCCACGACCCGCCACACCACCGCCCACAGCACCGCCCACAGCACCGCCCGCAGCGCAGCCCACAGCGCAGCCCGACCGACCGACGGGTCCGCGGTTCCCGGTCCCCTGACCGGCGAGACCGGGCCCGACACGGCCAGCGGGGCGACACCCGGCGGAGCCACTGCCGCCGGACCCGCCAACCGCGCCGAGCGCCGTGCGGCCAAGCGCGGCCGGTCCGGCGCGCCGGGCGGCCCGGCGGCACCGCGCACGGCGGGGCCAGCCCCGCAGGCCCGCCCGGCCCACGTCCGCACGGACTTCGCCGCCCGCCGCAGCGGCTGACCGTACGGGGAACGCGGACCGGGCACCGGAGACGTCGACGGGCGACACTCCGTGTGCCCGGTCCGTGATCCCTCCCGGCGGCGCGCCCCGACCGGGGTGCGACGTGGGAGGCTGGACGCCGTGACCGTCACCGTCTGGTGGGCCGCCCCGGCCGATCCCGGCGCCCGCGCCGACCTCGTCGCGCTGCTGGACGCCCACGAACGCGAACGGCTCGTCGCGCTGCGACGGCCCGAGGACCGCGCCCGCTACCTCGCCGCGCACGCGCTGGCCCGGCTCGTGCTCGCCGAGCGGCTCGACGCCGACCCCGCCGAACTCGTCCTCGACCGGACCTGCCGCTGCGGGGAGCCGCACGGCAAGCCCCGCCTGGCCGGGCGCGGCGACGACCCCGGCTTCTCCCTCACCCACTCCGGCGCGCTGGTCGGTGTCGCGGTCGGGACCGGGCCGGTCGGCGTCGACGTCGAGGCGCACCGCCCCCTGTCCGGCCTCGACGGCCTGGTCCGGCACGCCCTGTCCCCCGCCGAGCTCGCCGCGGGGACGCCCGACGGGACCGGCTTCCTGGTCACCTGGACCCGGAAGGAGGCGCTGCTCAAGGCCACCGGCGAGGGCCTGTCGAGCCCGATGGACGCGATCACGCTGTCCCCGCCGCACAGCCCGGCCCGGGTGCTGGACTGGACCGGCACCGCCGGGAGCTGGTGGGTCACCGACGTCCCCACCGGCCTCGACGACCACCCGGGCGCCGTCGCCGGGGCGGGACCTGTGGCCCCGGCCGTCACCGTCGCCGACGGCGACGCGATCCTGTCGGTGCGCCGGGGCACGATGCACGGGTGATGATGGAGTGACCGCGGCGGCCGACCGCTGGGTGCTGCACCTCGACATGGACGCGTTCTTCGCCTCCGTCGAGCAGCTCACCCGGCCCACCCTGGCCGACCGTCCGGTCCTCGTCGGCGGCGCGGGACCGCGCGGCGTCGTCGCGGGGGCGAGCTACCAGGCCCGGGTGTTCGGGGCCCGCTCGGCGATGCCGATGGGCCAGGCGAGGCGGCGCTGCCCGCACGCGACGGTCCTGCCGCCCCGGTTCTCCCTGTACAAGGCGCTGTCCGAGGAGGTCATGGCCGTCCTCGGCGAGTTCTCCCCCGTGCTGGAGCCGGTGTCGGTGGACGAGGCGTTCGTGGAGCCGCCCGACCTCGTGGGCGCCTCCCCGGACCAGGTGCGGGAGTGGGGCACCCGGCTGCGTGGCGCGGTGCGCGACCGCACCGGGCTGCCCGCCTCGGTGGGCGCCGGGTCGGGCAAGCAGATCGCGAAGATCGCCTCCGAGCTGGCCAAGCCGGACGGGCTGCGGGTGATCGCCCACGCCGAGCAGGCGGCCGTGCTCGACCCGCTGCCGGTGCGGTCGCTGTGGGGCATCGGGCCGGTCTCCGGCGAGGCGCTGCGGAAGATCGGGATCGAGACGATCGGGCAGCTCGCCGCGATGGACGCCCGCGAGGTCGCCGGGGTGCTGGGCAGCGCGATCGGGTCCGAGCTGCACCGTCTCGCCCGCGGCATCGACGACCGTCCGGTGGCCCCGCGCGGTGCGGCCAAGCAGATCAGCGCGGAGACGACCTTCGACGCCGACCTGACCGCGATGAGCGCGGTGCACACCGCGGTGGAGTCGATCTGCGTCGCCGTGCACCGACGGCTGGTCGCCGACGGCCGGACCGCCCGCACCGTCACCGTGAAGGCACGGACCGGGGACTTCACCACCCACACCCGGTCGGAGACGACCCCGTTCGGCACCCGGGACCTGGCGACCCTGGTCGCGGTGGCGCGACGGCTGGCCGAGGGCGCGGTCGGCGAGGGCGGGGTGCGGCTGCTGGGCGTGTCGGTGTCCGGCTTCGGCGACGAGCCGCCGCTGGCCCTGTTCGACGCGGTGCCCTCGGAGAACGGGTGGACGACGGCCTCGGCCCTCGACTCCCCGCCCGCGGCCGACGCCCCGGCCGGCGCGGCGGGGGTGGCCGTGCTCGACGCACCACCGGACACCGAGGCGACGACGGGGACGGGCGCGGGGGCCGACAGCACTGCGGGGGCCGACAGTACTGCCGGGGCCGGCGGTACCGCGGGGGCCGACGCGACCACGGGGGCCGACGACGTGCCCGGGCCCGTCCGCCCGGGCCGCCCCGACCGCGAACCCGACCCGGACCGGCCCTGGCGCGCCGGCGACGACGTCGCCCACCCCGAGCACGGCCACGGCTGGGTCCAGGGCGCCGGGCACGGGCGGGTCACCGTGCGCTTCGAGACCGCCTACACCGGGCCCGGCCGCACCCGCACGCTCGACGCCGCCGACCCCGACCTCACCCGGGCCGACCCGCTGGGCAGCTGGCGGGCCTGAGCGCGCCGCCCCGCCGTCGGACTCAGCCGATCAGCGGGCTGCGGTGCGGCGGCGCGACGCGGCTGCCCTCGGCGACCCGGGCCCGCAGCGCCGGGACGGTGCGCGCCAGCCCGTCGAGGACGGCACCGAGCGCGGCGTCGGCCGCGGGGTCGCCCCCGACCAGCAGCACCGCGGCGCCGGCGGGTCCGGCGGCGGCCCAGGCCCCGATCCGGGCGACGGCGTCGCGCGGGGTGACCGGCTCGACCCGCCACGCCTCGGCGTAGAACAGGGCGGTCGACTCGGCCTGGGGGAAGGCGAAGACGGTCTCGGCGTCGGCCAGCAGGTCCGCGACGTGGGCATCCGGGCGGGGTGCGCCGTCGCCGGACGGGTCGGTACCGAGCACCACCAGGTCGTGGCTCATCGCATGTCCTCCTCGAGGGTCCGCGCCCTCACCAGTGGGAATCCGCGACGACGGGCAGTGTCCTGGCTCCCGGATCGCCACGCCCTCCCCGGCCTTCCCACCCTCGTGGGCGGTGGCGCCGGTGTGGGGAGGGCACTCCCCGGTGACAGTGGCGGGACCGCGCCGGATTCGCACCGGCTTCCTGTTCCGTCGTCGTCGGGGAGCCCATCACGCGACCGGGTCAGTGGTCAACCGTCCCCCGCCCCGACACCCCCCGCAGATGGTCGAGCAGGTCGTGTTCGGCGAGCGTCCCGAGCAGCTGCCCGTCCGGCTCCCGCACGGGCAGCGCGGCTCCCCGGTGCGCGGCGAGCACCCCGAGGACGTCGTGCACCGGGGCGGCCGGGTCCAGCGCGGGCAGCTCCGGGCCGGGCGGGGTGCCGTCGGCGGGACGCATCACCTGGGCGACGACGACCCGGCGCAGCGCCTCGTCGGTCGGGGTGTCGGCGGCGAGGTCGATCCCGCGTCGCAGCAGCTTGAGCGTGTAGATGTTGTCCCGCGACACCAGGTTCGACAGGCCGGTGGCCAGGACGACGGCGGCCATCAGCGGCAGGATGAGGGCGTAGTCGCCGGTCAGCTCGAACACGATGAGCACCGCGGTGATCGGGGCGTGCGCTGCCCCCGCGAACACCGCCGCCATGCCGACCAGACCGAACGCGCCGGGGTGCAGGTCCAGCGCCGGGAACAGGGTCGCGGCGGCGTAGCCGAAGGCGGTACCGGCGGTGCCACCGACGAACAGCGACGGCGCGAACACACCGCCGGACCCGCCGATGCCGATGGTGAGGCTGGACGCGAGGATCTTCCCGACGACGAGCAGGAGCAGGAACCCGACGACGTACCGGCCACCGATCGCGGCCTCCAGTACGGGGTAGCCGACGCCGTACATCTGGGGCAGTGCCAGCAGCAGCGCGCCGAGCAGCAGCCCGCCGACGGCCGGGCGCAGCCACTCCGGGCCGCGCCAGACGGCGTCACAGGCGTCCTCGACGACGTAGAGGATCCGGGCGAAGGCCCAGCCCAGCAGCCCGGCGAGCAGCCCGAGCAGCGCATACAGCGGCAGCTGGGCGGGGCTGCCCAGGTCGAAGTGCGGCAGGGTCAGGATCGCGCGGTCGCCGGCGATCACCTCGGCGACGACGTTCGCGACCACCGAGCTGATCACCAGCACGCCGAACGCCTCGGCGCTGAACGACCGCAGGATCAGCTCCAGGCCGAACACCACCCCGGAGATCGGGGCGTCGAACGTCGCGGAGATCCCGCCCGCGGCACCGCAGGCGACCATGAGCACCAGCCGGGTGGCGGGCACCCGCAGCCACTGGCCGATCGCCGAGGCGA
This sequence comes from Pseudonocardia sp. EV170527-09, assembly GCF_008369905.1. Taxonomy (NCBI): domain Bacteria; kingdom Bacillati; phylum Actinomycetota; class Actinomycetes; order Pseudonocardiales; family Pseudonocardiaceae; genus Pseudonocardia; species Pseudonocardia sp. EV170527-09. The sequence goes on along the minus strand of NZ_VRMC01000002.1, from coordinate 79,793 downwards.
GCGCGGAGCCGATCTGCACGATCGGGCCCTCCCGGCCGACGGAACCGCCGGTCCCGATGCAGATCCCCGACGCGAGCGCCTTCACCGCGGCGACGGTGGCCGGGATCCGCCCGCCCCGACGCGCGACGGCGAACATCACCTCGGGCACCCCGTGCCCGCGCGCCTCCGGGGCGAACCGCTGGACCAGCGGGCCGTACACCAGGCCGCCGAGCACCGGGGCGATCAGCAGGAACCACACGCCCAGCCCGGGCAGGTGCGGCGAGGCGACCCGGCCGGCGTCGGAGAAGTCCTCCCGCCCGGTGACCAGCCAGGTCACGCCGAGGATCAGCTCGTGGAACAGCACCGACCCGATGCCGGCACCGATCCCGATGACCGTCGCCAGACCGACGAGCCCCGGCCGGGTGCCGACGAGCGCGCGGTGCAGCGCGCGGACCGCGGTCACCGCGCACCGCCCTCGGCGGGCACCGGCGCGACGGCCCAGTCGGTCTCGCCGACCTCGCCCGCGGCGTCGGCGAAGCGGCGCAGTGCGTCGCGGACCGCGGTGCGCTCGGTGGCCGGCAGCATCACCAGCAGCCGGTGCATCTCGGCGCGGCGCAGCCGGGTCACCTCGTCGACGAGCGTCCGCCCGGCGGGGCTGAGCGCGAGGGCGACCTCGCGGCGGTCGTCACCGGTGCGGGTGCGCACGACGAGGCCGCGGCTCACCAGCCGGTCGCACATCCGGGTCGCCGTCGACGCCGACACGGTCAGTGCCGTGGCCAGGTCGGCCGGGCGCCGGGTGCCGTGCTGGGCCAGCACGACCAGCGCGCGGTACTGCGGCAGGGTCACCTCGCCCGCCGTCGAGCCGGACTGCTCCCCCGCGGCGGCCAGGGACCCGGCCACCACGGAGAGCATCGCCCGGCTCGCGGTCATCACCGCGTCGACGACATCGTCGATCTCGTCGGCAGCACCGTTCTCGTCGGTCACGCCGTTCTCGTCGGTCACGCCGTCGATGATTGCACACTGCAAGATTGCAGTGTGCAATCAGGTCGGCGCGGTCAGCGGGCGACGGGCGCCTGCAGACCGGCGACCGGCCCGATCACGACGATCGCCGGCGGGCTGATCTCCTGCTCGGCGGCGACGCGCTCGGCGGTCTCCAGCGTCGCGCGGACCGACCGCTCGATGCGCGTGGTGCCGTCCTGCACGATCAGCACCGGGGTGTCGGCCGGGCGGCCGTTCGTGATGAGCGCCTCGGCGAACTTCCCGAGCCGCTCCACGGCCATCATCAGCACGATCGTGCCGGTCATCCGGCCCAGCGCGGTCCAGTCGGTCAGGCTGCGCGGGTCACCCGGTGCGACGTGCCCGGACACGACGACGATCTCGTGCGCCACCCCGCGGTGGCTCACCGGCGTCCCGGCGACGGCCGGTGCGGCGAACGCGCTCGTGATGCCCGGGACGACGGTCACCGGGACCCCCGCCGCGGCGCAAGCCTGGACCTCCTCGAACCCGCGGCCGTAGACGAACGGGTCGCCGCCCTTGAGGCGCACCACAAACTTCCCGGCGCGGGCGTGCGAGACGAGCAGCTCGTTGATCCGCTCCTGGGCCATGGCGCGGCCGTAGGGGATCTTCGAGGCGTCGATGACCTCGACCTCGGGGGACAGCTCGTCGAGGATGTCGCGCGGGCCGAGCCGGTCGGCGACGACGACCTCGGCACGCGACAGCAGCCGCCGTCCGCGCACGGTGATCAGCTCCGGGTCGCCGGGGCCGCCACCGACCAGCGCGACACCGGCCTGCGGGGGCTCGGCCGACTCGTCGACGACGCCGGCGGCCAGAGCCTCGACCAGCGCGGTGCGCACGGCCGCGGACCGCCGGTGCGCGCCCCGGGCCAGCACGCCGACGGTGAGCCCGTCGTAGCCGCCGGTGGCGGGGGTGACCGCGGTGCCCCGGTCGCCGTCGTCGGCGCGGACGCAGAACACCCGGTCCCGCTCGGCCTCGGCGACGACGGCGGCGTTGGTCTCCGGCTCGTCGGTGGCGGCGATCGCGTACCAGGCCCCGGCGAGGTCGCCGTCGGTCCAGCGGCGGGCCGTCCAGGTGATCTCCCCGGCCGAGGCCATGCCCTCGACCGCCGGGGTGACCTCGGGCGAGACGACCTCGACGACGGCTCCCGCCGCGATCAGGCGGGCGACACGTCGCTGGGCGACCTGTCCCCCGCCGACGACGACGGCCCGGCGGCCGGCCAGGTCGAGCCCGACCAGGTACTGCTCGTGGTGCGCGTTCAACGACGTTCCTCTCCCGGACTCCGTCGCCCGGTGGTGGCAGCGGGTCCCTGCGCCGGGCCCCCGCTCGACGGCGACGTCGGACGATAGCCGGGCCCGCATGTGTCACAGGAGCCCCCGGAGGGCAATCCCACATCCGCCGCTCGGGCGGCCACCGCGACCGTGACGCCCTGACCAGCGGTCTTGCCCGCGATCAGGTGGGCGCCGTCGCCCGCGGCGAGGAGCGCGGCGGCCTCTGCGACCGACGAGGTCCCGACGGCCGCGGCGACCCGGGCATCCGGCCTCGCCACCCCGACCACGGCCAGCGCGGCCGCGGCGAAACCGTGCGGTTCCCGCGGTGCGACGGCCGCCAGCAGACCCGGTTCGGCGACCCGCCGGTCCAGCGTCGCGACGACGGCGTCACCCAGCTCCAGCCCGTGCTCGGCGGCGACCCGGTCCAGCAGCGCGCGCACCGCGGCCGCGGAGGTTCCGGGGCGCAGCCCCACCCCGACCGTGATCACCGGTCGTGGAGCGGAGCGCTCGGCACGCGGACGGTCGGCTCCACGACCGGTGATCATGCGAACGCGGCCGGGGCGGCCCCGGCCCGGGCATCGCGTGCCGCCGCGACGAACCGGGCGACGGCGCCGGGCACGCCGGCCGGGTGGGTGTGCAGGAACGAGGCGTGCACCCGGTCCTCGACGTAGCCCTCCGGCTCGCCGCCCCGCCACGCCCAGGCCGGGGCCGCACCGGCCCGCGGGGTGACCGCGCACCGGTGGAACTCGTGCGCCCCGGCCCGCTCGCCCGCCACGAACAGGGGCGACGCCGACACCGCGACCGCGTCGCGGTAGCCGAGGGTGAGCCGCGGGGTCATCCCCGCCGACGCGTCGAGGACCCCGCACATCGGCGTCCCGTCGAGGTCGCGGCACAGGTAGAGCAGCCCGCCGCACTCGGCGTGCACCGGCGCCCCGGACGCGGCCAGCGCCGCGACCTGCGCCCGCAGCGGTGCGTTGTCGCCGAGCGCGCCGACGTGCTCCTCGGGGAAGCCGCCGGGCAGCACGAGCGCGGCGGTGCCCGCCGGGAGCGCGGGGTCGCGCAGCGGGTCGAAGGTCGCCACGTCGGCGCCGGCCGCGGTGAGGAGCTCGGCGTGCTCGGCGTAGCCGAACCCGAACGCAGGCCCCCCGGCGAGCGCGACGAGCGGCCGCTGCTCCGCCGTGCCGCCCGTGCCGACCTCCGCGGCCGGGTCCCAGACCGGGCCGGGGGGCAGCGGGCGGGCGAGTGCGAGGACGGCGTCGAGGTCCACGTGTGTGGCGACGAGCTCGGCCATCGCGTCCACCGCGGCGGTCGCGGCGGTGCCGTGCTCGGCGGCGGTGACCAGGCCCAGGTGCCGCGAGGGCACCGCCAGCTCGGCCCGTCGCGGGACGGCGCCGAGCACCGGCAGCCCGACCTCCTCGGCCGCGGCCCGGCAGACGTCGGCGTGGCGCTGCGACCCGACCCGGTTGAGGATCACCCCCGCCACCTGCACGGACTCGTCGAAGCTGCGGAACCCGTGCAGCAACGCGGCCAGCGACCGGGACTGTCCCCGGACGTCGACGACCAGCACCACCGGTGCCCCCAGCGCGGCGGCGACCTGCGCGGTGGACCCGGCGCCGTCGGCGATGCGGCCGTCGAACAGCCCCATCACCCCCTCGACGACGGCGACGTCGGCGTCCCGGCTCCCGTGCCGGGCCAGCGGGGCGAGCCTGTCGGCGCCCTGCAGGACGACGTCGAGGTTGCGCCCCGGACGGCCCGCGGCGAGCGTGTGGTACCCGGGGTCGATGTAATCCGGCCCGATCTTGAACGGCGCGACCCGGGTGCCGCGCCGCGACAGCGCGGCCATCAGCCCGGTCGCCACCGTCGTCTTCCCGCTGCCCGACGACGGCGCCGCGACGACCAGCGCGCGGGCGGTGGTCACGGCGGTCACGGTGGTCACCACTCGATCCCCCGCTGGCCCTTCTGCCCGGCGTCCATCGGGTGCTTGATCTTCGTGGTCTCCATGACCAGGTCGGCGGCCTCGATCAGGGCGGGCGGGGCGTCCCTTCCGGTGATGATCACGTGCTGCCGGCCGGTCCGGGCGGTCAGCACCCCGACGACCTCGTCGACGTCGATCCAGCCCCACTTCAGCGGGTAGGTGAACTCGTCGAGGACGTAGACCTGGTGCTCCTCGCGCTCGATGCGGCGACGGATCTCGGCCCAGCCCTCGACGGCGTCGGCGGCGTGGTCGGTCTCGGTACCCGCCTTGCGCGACCAGGACCAGCCCGACCCCATCTTGTGCCACTCGACGGGCCCGCCCTGCCCGGTCTGCTCGTGGACGGTGCCCAGCGCGCGGAACGCCTCCTCCTCACCGACCTTCCACTTCGCGGACTTGACGAACTGGAACACCCCGATCGACCAGCCCTGGTTCCAGCCGCGCAGCGCCATCCCGAACGCGGCGGTCGACTTCCCCTTCATCACCCCGGTGTGCACCACCAGCAGCGGCCGGTTGCGGCGCTGGCGGGTGGTGAGCCCGTCGGCGGGCGTGACGGACACCTGTCCCTGCGGCACGGTGGTCCCTCCTTCTCGGGCGTGGTGTGTCAGGCGGCGCGCGCGGACCGGGTCGCCCGGACCAGGTCGCCCACGCTGTCGGCGGTCAGCTCGTCGAGGGTCACCAGCTCGCCGCCCGCGGCGGCGGCGAGCGGCGCGGCGAGCCCCAGGCGCACGTGCCCGGCCTCGCAGTCGACGACGACGGTGTGCACCCCGTCCGCGGCCAGCAGCCCGGCAGCGCGGCGGGAGTCGACGACGGGGTCCCCGCCGTCGCGGGCGGGGACGGTGGCCCGCCCGTCGGTGAGCAGCACGACCAGCGGGCGCCGGCGCGGGTCGCGGCGCCGCTCGGCGTCGAGCACGGCACGGGCCTTGAGCAGCCCGCCGGCCAGCGGGGTCCGCCCGCCGGTGCGCAGCCGGGACAGGCGCTGCTGGGCGGTCGGCACCGACGACGTCGGGGGCAGCGCCAGCTCCGCCTCCCGGGCCCGGAAGGTGACCAGCCCGACCTTGTCCCGGCGCTGGTAGGCGTCGCGGAGCAGGCCCAGCACGGCACCGGACACCGCGGTCATCCGCCTGCGCGCGGCCATCGAGCCGGACGCGTCGACCACGAACAGCACCAGGTTGCCCTCGCGGCCCTCCCGCTCGGCGCGGCGCAGGTCGTCGCGGCGGACCAGCAGGCCGGGCCCGCGGCGCCCGCGACCGGCCTGGTGCGGGGCCGCGGCGAGCACGGTCGCGGGCAGGTGCAGGTCCGCGGCGCGGGTGGTCCCCGCCCCGGACGGGCGGACAACGCGCCCGGTGTCGGTGCGGGCCCGGGAGCGACGCCCCGGGGCGCCCGCGCCCAGCCCGGGCACGGTGAACTTCCGGACCGTGGCCCGGTGCAGCCGGGCGGCCTCCCCGACGACGACGGCGCGGCCCTCCCCGCCGTCGCCCCCGGCCGGTGCCTGCGCGGCCCCGGGTTCCCGGTCCCCCGGATCCGTCGCCTCGGCCGCCTCGGCCGGGTCGGTCGTGCCGTCAGCGCCGTCAGCGCTGTCCGTGCCGGGGGCCTCGGCGCGCCCGCCGGACCCGGTCGCGGGGCCACGCGGGTCGTCCGCCTCGGGGGTCGTTCCCCCGGTCCCGTCGGGCTCCTCGCCCGTCCCGGAGCCGTCCGGGCCGTCCTGCGGCTCGGCCGGGTCGCCGGGGCCCGGGCCGGGATCCGGGTCGGGGTCCGGATCGTCGTCGGGGTCCGGGCCGTCCTCGGGACCCAGGTGGTCCTCGGCGTCGGCGAGGGCGCGGTCCAGCTCGGCCGGGTCCAGGCCGGGCTCGTCGAACGGGTCGCGGCGACGGCGGTGCGGCAGCGCGAGCCGGGCGGCGACGCGCACGTCGTCGGCGGTCACCGCGTCGCGGCCGTCCCAGGCGGCGTGCGCGGCCGCGGCGCGGGTGATGACCAGGTCGGCGCGCATGCCGTCGACGTCGAACCGGGCGCACACGAACGCGATCCGCCGCAGCTCCCGGTCGCTCACCGCGACGGCGGAGACCCGGGCCTGCGCGGCGCGGAGCCGGGCCGCGGTCGCGGTCTCGTCCGGGGCGAAGCGGGCGACGAACCCGACCGGGTCGTCCTCGAACGCCATCCGCCGCCGGGTCACCTCGACGCGGGTGTCGACGTCGCGGCTGGCCCGGACCTCCACGGTCAGCCCGAACCGGTCGAGCAGCTGCGGGCGCAGCTCGCCCTCCTCCGGGTTCATCGTCCCGACCAGCAGGAACCGGGCCGCGTGGGAGACGGAGACGCCGTCGCGCTCGACGTGCGCGCGGCCCATCGCGGCCGCGTCGAGCAGCAGGTCGACGAGGTGGTCGTGCAGCAGGTTGACCTCGTCGACGTAGAGCACCCCGCGGTGGGCGTCGGCGAGCAGGCCGGGCTGGTAGGCGCGGCGCCCCTCGGACAGCGCCTTCTCCAGGTCGAGCGAGCCGACCAGGCGGTCCTCGGTCGCACCGACGGGCAGCTCGACCAGCCGGGCCGGGCGGCGGCCGCCCGGTGCGCCCGCCGGGTGCGGACCGTCCGGGCAGGACGGGTCCGGCGCGGCGGGGTCGCAGCCGAACCGGCAGGCCTCGACGACCTCGTGCGAGGGCAGCAGCGCCGCCAGCGCGCGCACCGCCGTCGACTTCGCGGTGCCCTTCTCCCCGCGCACCAGGACACCGCCGACGCCCGGGTGCACGGCGTTGAGCAGCAGCGCCAGCCGCAGGTCGTCGTGGCCGACGACGGCGGAGAACGGGAAGCGGGGAGGTCCGGCGGTGGGGGCGGTGCTCGTGCTCACGCCGGTGAGGCTGCCAGACCGGAGGTCAGCACAGGGAGGTCCGACGGCGCACCGTGTCCGATCACATGTTCAAGTGACGACGTGTCCAGGTGGTGTTCGACCAGGTCGGCCAGCAGATCCACCTGCCGGGTCCGCTCGGCCGCGAACGACGTGTCCTGTGCCACCCGGAACCCGGTCCGCCCTGCCTCGTCGGCGAGGCGGGCGAGCAGCAGCCGTCGGAAGCCGTCGTTCTCGGCGAGGCCGTGCCAGTGCGTGCCCAGGACGTTGCCGCGGTCGCTGCCCTCCTCCCCGATCAGGCCGGGGTCGCCGGAGCGCACGACGCGGCCGTGGTGGATCTCGTAGCCGGTGACGGTCTCGCCCCACGCCGTCGCGGTGGGGGTGCCGAGGTGCTTGACCGGGTCGAAGGCGATCTCCAGGTCCAGCAACCCCAGCCCGGCGACGGAGGTGCCGGGGGCCGCCTCGGCCCCGTCCGGGTCGGCGACGGTGTGCCCGAGCATCTGGTAGCCCCCGCAGATCCCCAGCACCGGACGCCCGGACGCGGCGTGCGCGCGCACCGCGTCGGCCATCCCGGAGGACCGCAGCCAGGCCAGGTCCGAGACGGTCGCCTTCGTCCCGGGCAGGACGACGACGTCGCTGTCGGCGAGCCGCGACGGCTCGGTCACGTACCGCACGGCGACGCCCGGTTCGCAGGCCAGCGCCTCGGCGTCGGTGGCGTTGGAGATCCGCGGGAACCGGACGACCGCGACCCGCAGCCACTGGGTGCCGAGTGGCGGGGCCGGGCGCCCCAGCACCCCGTCGGCGACGGCGGAGAGCGAGTCCTCGGCGTCGAGCCAGAGCCCCTCGGCGAAGGGCAGCACGCCCAGCGTCGGCCGACCGGTGAGCTCGCGCAGGCGGTCGAGGCCGGGTTCGAGCAGGCGGGGGTCCCCGCGGAACTTGTTGATCACGAAGCCGGCGATCAGCGCCTGGTCGGCCGGGTCGAGCACCGCGAGGGTGCCGAACAGGTGCGCGAGCACCCCGCCGCGGTCGATGTCGCCGACGACGAGCACCGGCAGGTCGTTGCGCCGGGCGAAGCCCATGTTGGCGAGGTCGGTGGCCCGCAGGTTGATCTCCGCGGGTGAGCCCGCGCCCTCGCAGACCACGACGTCGTGGCGGGCGCGCAGCCGGGCCAGGGAGTCGGCGACGACGTCGGACAGCGCCGCGGTGCGGTGCCGGTAGGACAGTGCCGACACCTGGCCGTCGGCGCGGCCGCGCACCACGACCTGCGAGGTCCGGTCCCCGCCGGGCTTGAGCAGCACCGGGTTCAGGTCGACCGAGGGGGCGATGCCGCAGGCGAAGGCCTGCATCGCCTGCGCGCGGCCGATCTCCCCGCCGTCCGGGGTGACGACCGAGTTGTTGCTCATGTTCTGTGCCTTGAACGGCGCCACCGAGACCCCGCGCCGGTGCAGCCACCGGCAGATGCCGGCGACGACGGCGCTCTTGCCCGCGTCCGACGTCGTCCCCGCGACGAGGACCGCTCCCTGAACCACCACGGCGCGAAGTATCGCCCCGACGGGACCGTGGCCGGGCGCGGCTACCCTGGGCGGCGTGCGTTTCCTGCTGCGTCCCGGGTGGATCGCGTTCGTCGTGGCGGTGCTGGCCTTCGCCGTCGCCTGCTACACGCTGCTCGCGCCGTGGCAGTTCGACCGGGAGTCCGAGCGTTCCGCGCAGAGCCGGGCCATCGCGACCGCCGACGCGACCCCCGCCGTCGGGTTCGACACGCTCGTGCCGCCGGGCACCGGGATCGGCGCCGAGGACCAGTGGCGCCGGGTCACCCTGACCGGCTCCTTCGACCGCGCCGCGGAGACCCTGGTCCGCCTGCGGGTCGTCGACGGCGCGCCCGCGTTCGAGGTGCTGACGCCGCTGCGGCTCACCGACGGTCGGACCGTCGTGGTGAACCGGGGGTCGGTCCCGGCCGCGGACCGGGGCGCCGTGCCCGAGTACGCCGCGGCGCCCGCCGGGCCGGTGACCGTCGAGGGCAGGCTGCGCCTGGACGAGACCGACCCGCAGGGCCGCCCCCCGCTGGTCGAGAACGGCACCCGCCAGGTCTACGTGTCCGACTCCCGGTCGGTCGCCGCCGCCACCGGCCTGACGCCGGTCGAGGGCGTCGTCGTGCTGGAGGCCGGTCAGCCGGGCGTGCTGGACCCGATCCCGATCGCGCCGGTCGGGGGCGGAGCGCCGTTCAGCAACTTCTCCTACGCCCTGCAGTGGCTGACCTTCGGCGCCGTCGCCCTGATCGCGCTGGGCCTGTTCATCCGACTGGAGCTGTTGCAGCGCAACGGGAAGCGCGAGACAGCGGGCAGCCTGCGGGACCAGCTCTCCGGCCGCGACGGCTTCGGCGACGAGCCCGCCCCCGACCGTGCCGACGACGATGCCGACGACGGCCCCCGTGACACCGCCCGCGACGCCGCCGGCTCCGGTCCGGGCGCCGGCTGACTCCGCCCCGGCCAGGTGCGCCGGGCGGGCAGGTCCGCGCCCGCGGGTCCCGTGCACTCACCCGGTCGGTGAGTCCGCCCGACCGCCTCGTCGCCCCCGCACCGGACCAGCGCCATCCCGCGGACCCCTCCTCCGGACCCGCTCACCCGCTCGGCGACCGCCCCCGATACACCCTCGCCGACCGGGTGGGCACGTCCCGCCGTGCGAGGACCGCCGCCGTCGCGACGGCGAGCAGCCCGGCCGTCCCGGCCACCAGCCGGGACAGCCGCGCGACGCGGTGCAGGTCGGCGACCCGGGGTGGGTGCCCGTCGCCGAGCGACGGCCGGTCCTCGGTGCCGTGGGCGTAGACCGTCGGCCCGCCCAGACGCAGCCCGAGCGCACCGGCGGCGCTCGCCTCGACCGGACCGGCGTTCGGGCTGGGGTGCCCGGCGGCATCGCGGCGCCAGGTCCGCAGCGCGGTCGCCGGCGAGCCCCCCACCAGCGGCGCGACGGCCACCGTGACCACCGCGGTGACCCGGGCCGGCGCCAGGTTGACCAGGTCGTCGAGGCGGGCCGAGGCCCATCCGAAGCGGGCGTGCCGGGCGGAGCGGTAGCCGACCATCGCGTCGAGGGTGTTCACCGCGCGGTAGCCGAGCAGCCCCGGGATCCCGGCGACCGCGCCCCACACCAGCGGCCCGACGACGGCGTCGGAGGTGTTCTCGGCCAGCGACTCGGCTCCGGCACGGGCCATGCCGTCGGCGTCGAGCAGGTCCGGGTCGCGTGCGCACAGGTGCGGGATCCGGGCGCGTGCGGCGTCCAGGTCGCCGGCGTCGAGCGACGCGGCCAGCGTGGCGCCCTCCCCCACCAGCGAGGTCCCGCCGAGCACCGCCCAGGTGGCGACGGCGGTCAGCCCGGCCCGCAGGACCGTCTCCCGCCGCCCCCCGGTGCGACGGGCGACCGCCTCGGCCAGCGCCCCGGCCGCGACCGTGCCACCGACCAGCAGCGCGGTGTAGGCGGCTCCGGGCCCGACGGCGTCGCGGTACAGCCGGCGCTCCAGCCGGGCGGCGACGGCACCGAACCCGGCGACCGGGTGCCCCCGCCGCGGGTCGCCGAGCAGAGCGTCGGCGACGATCCCGGCGGCGAGCCCCGTCGCGCGGCCCCGTGTTCCCATGCCGGGGAACCTAGGCCACCGGGCGTCCGTCCGGCGCAGGCCCGGTCGGGAACTCCTGGACGCCGAGCACGCGCAGCAGCTCGAGCCGCTCGCGGGTCTCGTCGTCGGCCGGGGTGAGCACGACCAGCTGCTGGCCGAGGTCGGGCGTCACGAGGGTCTCGCAGTCCATCACCAGCGCGCCGACCCGCGGGTGCCGCAGCGTCTTGCGGTCGGCCCGGCGGACGGCGACCTCGTGCTCGGCCCACAGCTCGCGGAACTCGGCGCTGGCCGCTCTCAGCCGTGCGACGAGTCGGTCGACCACCGGGTCCCCCCCGCACGCCGCCCGGCCACCGCCCGCAGCTCCGCGACCAGCTGGCGGGAGTGGCGCACCTGCTCCTGCGGCGGGTGACCGTCGCGCTGGTCGGACCGGGTGAACCAGCGGTGGGCGAGGTAGCGGTCGTCGCCGGTGAACCCGGTCTGCTCCCCGGCGAGCACCCGTGACATCGCGTTCTGGGCCAGGACCTCCCCCAGGTCGGAGATCACCATCGCCGGGGTGGCCGGCAGCAGGTCGAGCAGGCGCAGCAGCCCGGCGCGGGCGAGCCGGGCCACCCCCTCCCCGGGGGCGGGCCGGTGCCCGGCCAGGCGGAAGAGGTGGTCGCGCTCGTCGTCGGTCAGGCACAGGGCCCGGGCCAGCGCGGCGAGCAGCTGCGTCGACGGCCGGCTGCTCCGCCCCTGCTCGAGGCGCACGACGTAGTCGACCGACATCCCCGCCAGCATCGCCACCTCCTCCCGGCGCAGGCCGGTGGCCCGTCGGCGCGGCCCCGCCGCGATGCCGACCTCGGCCGGGCGGACCGACTCCCGCCGGCGACGCAGGAAGTCCGCGAGCTGTTCACGTTGCACCCTGCGATGGTCCCCGTGGGCAGGCCCTCCGGCCAGGGAGCGCCGCTCCCACGATCGACGCTCCGCTCCCGCTGCGGGCCGACGCGGCGCACGCTGGCTCCCATGCAGACACGCACCCTCAGCACCACCGGCCCCACCGTCTCCGCTCTCGGCCTGGGCGCCATGAGCATGTCCGGTTCCTACGGACACGCCGACCGCGCGGAAGCCGTCGCGACCGTGCACGCCGCGCTCGACGCCGGCGTCACGCTGATCGACACCGGCGACTTCTACGGCATGGGGCACAACGAGCTGCTGCTCGCCGAGGCGCTGCGCGGGCGCGACCGCGACGGCTACGTCCTCTCGGTGAAGTTCGGCGGGCTCGGTGGCCCGGGCCTGCCACCGCTGACCCAGGACTGCCGCCCGGTCGCGGTGAAGAACTTCCTCGCGTACTCCCTGACCCGCCTCGGCGTCGACCACGTCGACGTCTACCGCCCGGCCCGGCTCGACCCGCAGGTCCCGATCGAGGACACCGTCGGCGCGATCAGCGAGATGATCGACGCCGGGTACGTCCGCCACCTCGGGCTGTCCGAGGTCGACGCCGCCACCGTCCGCCGGGCGCACGCCGTGCACCCGGTCGCCGACCTGCAGATCGAGTACTCGCTGATCTCCCGCGCCGTCGAGGCCGAGGTCCTGCCGACGCTGCGCGAGCTGGGCATCGGCCTCACCGCCTACGGCGTGCTGGCCCGCGGGCTCCTGTCCGGCCACTACGAGCCCGGCAGGCCCGGGGACGCCCGTACCCGCAGCCCGCGCTTCAGCGGGGAGAACCTGACGCACAACCTGGGCCTGGTCGAGACGCTGCGCGCGCTGGCGGCCGAGCGCGGGGTCACCGTGGCCCAGCTCGTGATCGCCTGGGTCGCCGCGCAGGGCGAGGACGTGGTCCCGCTCGTCGGCGCCCGCACCCGGGAGCGGCTCGCCGAGGCGTTGCCCGCCGCCGACCTCACCCTGGGCCCGGCGGACCTCGCCGCGATCACCGACGCACTGCCCGCGGGCTCCGCGCGCGGGGACCGCTACCCGTCGGCGTTCATGGGGGCCCTCGGCGTGGGGAACTGACCCCTCGCGGCGGGCGGTCCGGCGCCGGGCCGGGGAGGATCAGGGGCATGCGCACGGACATCGTCCCCGAGGAGCTGGGCAGCGGCCCGTTCTACAAGCTCCTGACCAGCGTCGTCGTCCCCCGGCCGATCGCCTGGGTCTCCACCCGCTCGGCCGACGGCGTCGACAACCTCGCCCCGCACTCGTTCTTCACGGTGTCCTGCGTGGACCCGCCCATGATCCAGTTCACGTCGGTCGGGAAGAAGGACTCGCTGCGCAACGTCTCGGAGACCCGCGAGTTCGTCGTCTGCCTGGCGAACGAGCCGATGTTGGAGAAGATCAACGCGACCGGCACCGACTTCCCCGCCGAGATCAGCGAGTTCTCCTCGGTCGGGCTGACCGCCGAGGCGTCGTCGGTCGTGGCGCCGCCGCGGGTCGCCGAGTCACCGGTCGCGCTGGAGTGCGTGCTGCACGCGAACATCGAGCTGGGCAACTCGACCGTCGTGATCGGCCGGGTCGTGCACGCCGCGATCGAGGAGAGCGTGTTCGTCACCGACGAACGCGGCAACTCCCTGCCCGACATCCACCGGCTGGCCCCGCTGGCCCGCCTGGGCCGCAACGAGTGGTCGCGCCTCGGCGAGGTCCTGGAGATCACCCGCATCCCCTACCAGCAGTGGCCGGGTCACTTCGGCGACGCGTGACCCGGCCCCGCCCGGGCTACAGGGTGTACTCGGTGGGCGGCGTCGCGGCCGGGTCGGCGTGGATCTCGCCCTCCCGGCCGCGCAGCTCGACCCGGCGGATCTTGCCGGAGATCGTCTTCGGCAGCTCGAAGAACTCCAGGCGCCGGATCCGCTTGTAGGGCGCGAGGTTGTCGTAGGCGAACCGCAGGATCGCCTTCGCCGTCTCCTCGGTCGGCTCGTGCCCGTTCGCGAGCACCACATAGGCCTTCGGCACGGCGAGGCGGACCGGGTCCGGGGACGGCACGACCGCCGCCTCGGCGACGGCCGGGTGCTCGATCAGCACGCTCTCCAGCTCGAACGGGCTGATCCGGTAGTCGGAGGCCTTGAACACGTCGTCGGCGCGGCCGACGTAGGTGATGTAACCCGACTCGTCACGGGAGCCGACGTCGCCGGTGTGGTAGTACCCGCCGGCCATGGCCTCGGCGTTGCGCTCCGGGTCGTCGGCGTAGCCGACCATCAGCCCGGTCGGACGGTGGGCGAGGTCCAGGCAGATCTCGCCCTCGTCGGCCACCTCCCCGGTGGCCGGGTCGACCAGCGCGACGACGAACCCGGGGATGGGCCTGCCCATCGAGCCCGGCTTGACCGGCTGCCCGGGCGGGTTGCCGATCTGGACCGAGGACTCGGTCTGGCCGAACCCGTCGCGGATGCGCAGGCCCCACGCCTTCTCGACCTGCTCGATGACCTCGGGGTTGAGCGGCTCCCCCGCCCCGACGACCTTGGACGGCGGCGTCGTCAGCCCGGACAGGTCGGCCTGGATCAGCATCCGCCACACCGTCGGCGGCGCGCAGAAGCTCGTCACACCGCAGGAGTCCAGGACCGACAGGACGGACTCGGCGTCGAACCAGGCGTAGTTCATGACCAGCACGGTCGCCTCGGCGATCCACGGCGCGAACACGTTGGACCAGGCGTGCTTGGCCCAGCCGGGCGAGGAGATGTTCAGGTGCACGTCGCCGGGCTCGAGCCCGATCCAGTACATCGTCGACAGGTGCCCCACCGGGTAGGACGTGTGGGTGTGCTCCACCAGCTTCGGCTTGGCCGTGGTGCCCGAGGTGAAGTACAGCAGCAGTGTGTCGGAGGCCTTCGTGACGCCGTCCGGGGTGAACTCGGCCGCGGCCGAGTAGGCCTCACCGGTGTAGTCGCGCCAGCCCGCGACGGCACCGTGCACGGCGATGCGGGTGTAGTCGCCGTCGACGCCGTCGAACTTCGCGGTGTCGCCCGCACCGACGACGACGTGCCGCGCCCGGCCCCGGTCGATCCGGTCCTGCAGGTCGGCCGGGGTGAGCAGGGTGGTCGCGGGGATGACGACGGCGCCCAGCTTCATCGCCGCCAGCAGGGTCTCCCACAGCTCCAGCTGGTTGCCGAGCATCAGGACGACCCGGTCCCCGCGGGCGACGCCCTGCTCGCGCAGCCAGTTCGCGACCCGGTTGGACCGCTCGGACAGCTCGGCCCAGGTCCAGTGCGCCTGGGAGCCGTCCTGTTCCAGGATCCACAGGGCCTTCCGGGTGCCCCGCTCGGGGTCCGCGGCGACGACGTCGAAGTGGTCGAGCGCGAAGTTGAACTCGTCGAGCTCCGGCCAGCGGAAGTCGCGGTAGGCCGTGTCGTAGTCCTCGCGGTGGGTCAGCAGGAAGTCGCGGGCGGCGAGGAACGTCTCCGTCGCCGGGCTGCCGGTCGCCATGGGGTGCACCTCGGTGGGCTCGTGCGGGGGGCCCGTGCCCCGGGCCCGTCGTGCGGGGCCGCCCGTGCGGCCGTACCGCGACCCTAGTCACTCCGCAGCAGGCTCGGCAGGTCGCGACGGCCCCGCCACATGGGGCCGCCGCACGGGGCCGCCGCACGGGGCCGCCGCACGGGGCCGCCGCACGGGGCCGCCGCAGGAACTCGGGCCGTAGGACCTCGATCACGCGATGGTGGCGGCGAGGTCGGCCCGCCCGGGCGGGCCGGTGATCGTAAGGTGCCCGCGTGACCGTGCCGAACCTGCCGAAGGTGACGCCCCCCGACGTATCGGTGTCCCGCCTGCGGGTGGGCCGGTACGGACCGCGGACGCTGCTCCGCGTCGTACTCGTGGGGCTCGCGCTGGTGCTCCTCGTGCTGCTGCTGGCCGGCTGCGGCAACGGCGAGCTGCCCGCGGCGTGGCGCACCCCGTCGCCGGCCCCGACGACGTCGCCGACCGCCACGCCGACCCCGTCCCCGACGCCCACCACGACCCCCACGCCGAGCCGCACCGCCGAGCCGTCGCGCACGACGGCCGCCCCCGCCCCGGCCCCCGCGCCCGGGCGCGGGGGTGCCGACGGCGGCGGGTCGGGCCGGGCCGGGGCCCCGGAGGCGGCCGCGGCGCCGTCACCGATGTGGCCCGCGGGCGACGCGGCGACCGCGCGGCGGATGCAGCAGCAGTCCGACGCCGGCGGCGACCCGTGGCTGCTCGACCCGGAGGAGGTGACGCTCTCCTTCGTCGGCAGCGAGCTCGGCTACCGGAACCCGACCGTCACCCGCCTCGGCAACGGTGTCTACGCCGCCACCGACGGTCGCACGCCGCAGCGCGCGACGATCCGGCTCACCCAGCCGGTCCGCTCCGGTACCGGCGGGATCTGGGTGGTCGACCACGTCGACCGCGGCTGACCGGACCCGACGGGGGCCGACCGGGCCAACCGCCGCGGGCGGTCACGGGCCGGCCCTCGCCGGCACCCGACGTCACCGGAGCCTCGTGCCGGACGGTGTGCGTCGCCGGAAGCCGACCTCGTGTTACGCCCTGTGCGCGCCGTGGGTACCGTGAGGTGAATGACAGTTGGCACGAACGGGTGAAACCCGGCGTCGAGTGCAGCGCCAGGGCCCGGTTCGACGATGTTCCGTGTGAGGCCGCCGCGAGACCGCGACGGTCGGGGGGTCCAGGAGAGGCGGAGCACGATGGCCAGCGAGTCGGTCCAGCAGGACGTCTTCACCGTGTTGCACGGGCAGGCGTCGCCGATCGTGAGCCGCTGGGCGTACCGCGCCGCGGACCCGTTCGCGATCTCCTTCTCGGTGCGCCGGTCCTCCGACCGCTGGATCGAGTGGCTCGTCGCACGTGATCTCGTGATCGAGGGCCTGACCACCCCCACCGGCATCGGTGACATCCGGATGGCGCCGCGCCGCATCGACGGCTACGACGTCGTCGAGCTGGAGATCCGCTCCGACGGCGGCTCCGCTGTGCTGGAGGTCGACCGCGACCTGCTGGCCCAGTTCGTCGACTCGACGCTGGAGATCGTCGACCTCGGCGAGGAGCACGACCACCTCGACATCGACGGCGCCATCGCCCGGCTGACCGGCAGCGCGGCGGGCCCCACCACCCCCTGAGCCCACGCTCCCACCGACGACGAGGGCCCCGGACCGCGCGACGCGGTACCGGGGCCCTCTTGTCGACCGGGTGTCCCGGACACTCAGCGGTTCTGCCCGGCCCACTCGGGGTCGGTCGAGGCGTCCCACTCGGCGTCGGCCGCGGCCTCGTCGGCGTGGTCGGCGTCGCGGGCGAGCTGGTCGCTGACCTCCGGGTCCCCCACCGGGGACTCGTCGACGACCGGCACGACGCCCTCGTCGACGTCGTGCACGGCGGCCTCCTCGGCACTGGCCGCGCCCCCGTCGATGCCGACGTCGGTCCCGGCGCCGTCGACGGCCGGGTCACCCGCGACGGAGTCGGTGGCCGCGGTCAGCCTGCCGGAGCGGCCCGGGTCGCCCTCCGGAAGGTCGTCGGGCAGCTCCCGGGCCAGGCGCGCCTCGTGCGACTCGCCCTCCTCCTGTCCCGCCGCGGTCACCGCGTTGTCCTCGACGCCGTAGGGGCGGTCCGGCGGGACGTAGCCGGAGTCCAGCGGGTCGGTGTCCGACGGCCCGGTCAGCGCCTCGTCGGTGTCCAGCTGCATCGCCGACGCCATGTCCGGCGCCTCCGGCTGGAACTCGTTCTCGTCACCTGAAGCGGATGCCATCGCCTGCGGGTCTCCTCGGTGTGGCCGTGTGTCGGGTGGTGTTCGGTCTCGGGTGTTCGGTATCGACCGTGCGTACCCGGCGTCGCCTCCCGCCATGCGCCGACGCCCGGACGCTACGGTCGCCGACACCGGACCCGCCGTCGCCGGTCCCCGCGCCGCACCTCCAGTACGTACGAAGGAGCACTCCCCCGTGACCGCCGCCCCGTCCGCCCGTTCCGGTGACAGCACCCGCAGGGCCCTGCTCGCCGCGGCCGCGGACCTGTTCACCGAGCACGGCTACGACCGCACCTCGGTCCGTGCGATCGCCGACCGGGCCGGGGTGAACCAGGCGCTGCTCTTCCGCTACTTCGGCAGCAAGGACGCCCTGTTCGCCCGGGTCGCCGCCGAGCGCGCCCTCGCCGTGCTGCACGACGGCCCGCCCGAGGACCTCCTGGCCCGGCTGCTCCGGTCCGTCCTCGACAGCAGCCAGGGCCCCGAGCGCGACCTGTTCGGGCCCGTCGTGCGCTCGGCCGGGACGTCGGAGGCGGCCACGGCCGTGCGGAGGGAGCTGGCCGGGGCGTTCACCGAGGCGTTCGCCGCGCAGGCCACCGGCGCCGCCGACCGGGCCGAGGCCGAGCTGCGCGCGGAGCTGGTCCTGACCTGGCTGCTCGGGCTGAGCCTGGTCCAGCCGCTGCTGCCCGAGGGCGCGGTCGGGCGGGCCGACCCGGACACGGTGCTGGCCCACGTCACGCGTGCCGCCCGCACCCTGCTGGAGGCACCCGGGGTCAGCCGGTGAGCCGGTCCGCCTCGGCGCGGAACCGCTCGCGCTGGGCCGCGGTCTCCCGGGTCCGCGACAGGTAGTGCTCGGGCCGCGGGGCGCGGTCGTGCCAGAACCGGCCGGTCCCGACCGCCGACGACGGCGCGGCCGCGAGCCACACCGCGGTGTCCGCGCCCTGGGCCGGGGTGCGCAGCACGGGGCCGACGACCCGGTCGAACAGCGGCAGCGACCCGGTGACGCCCGGGGTGCGGGCCCAGCCGGGGTGCAGTGCGTGCACGGTGACCTGCCGGGGGGCCAGCTCGTCGGCGAGCAGCCCGGTCAGGACGACCTGCATCCGCTTGGTGCGGGCGTAGGCCGCGGTGCCGCCGTAGTCGCCGGTGCGGAACTGCAGGTCGTCGTCGCGCAGGGGCTGGGCGTACATGCCGCCCGAGGACATGATGATCACCCGGGAGTCGCTGCCGGACCGCTCGGCGCCGGCCGCGAGGGTGTCGGTGAGCAGCCGGGTCAGCAGCAGCGGCCCGAGGACGTGCACGGCCAGGGTCAGCTCGTTGCCCTCGGAGGTCTCGCTGCGGCCGGGCGGGAGCAGCCCGGCGTTGTGCACCAGCACGTCCAGGGCATCGACCTCGGTGGCGAACCGGGTCGCGAACGCGCGCACGTCGGCGAGCTCGCCGAGGTCGCAGACCTGCACCGGCAGCCGGTCGGCCGACAGCCCCGGCACGGCGGCCAGGATCCGGTCCCGTGCCGCGACGCCCTTGTCCCGGGAACGGACGAGCAGGTGCACCGTCGCGCCGAGCCGGACCAGCCCGGTCGCTATCGCCTCGCCCAGCCCGCCGCCCGCGCCGGTGACGAGCGCGGTGCGCCCGGCCAGGGCGCCGCGGGGCGGGTCGGCGCGGTCGCCGGTCCACCCCGGGCGCCGCAGGAGGTAGCCGATCCGCGAGTAGCCGGGGACCAGGGTGCGGTCGAGGAGGGTGTCGAGGACGGAGGGGACGACGCTGCCGGGCACGGACCGATCCGACCACAGCGCCGCGCCGCCCGCGCGTCGATCAGCCCTGCGGCCCCGGACCGTCGTGTCGGTCGTGCCCGCTCCGGCGCCGGCCGACGACCGAGGGGCCCGATCGGGACCCGTCAGGCCGCGGTGTCATCGACGGCGGAGTCGCGACGGCGCGCCCGGACCTCCGTCCAGCCCGCCAGTCCGAGGACGAGCACGGCGCCCGCCACGGCACCCCAGAGCGTCGAAGCGCTGACCCCGTCGTCGCTCCCGCGCACCAGCAGCCCGGCAGCCAGGACGACGACCAGGACCAGGACCGGGACCATGCGCGACCGGGCCATCCGCATGCCCTCCGTACCGCGGACCCCGAGCCTCTCGGCGTAGACGATGCAGACCAGCGACGGCACGCCGACGATGCCGATCACGACCACGACGTAGGGCAGCGCCGGCGGTCCAGCGATCCAGATCATCGCCGCCGCGGCCGCCAGCCCGAGCCACAGCATCAGCTGGAACCCCACGGCCGACGCCTCGTTCCAGACGTCCCGGCGGCGCTCCTCCCGGTAGAACGGATTGCCCAGGTCGCCGACCGCGGCGGCCGCCCGGACGAACCAGCCGTCGCGCTCCGTCTCGTCACCCATCACACGTCCTCCCCCGCCGCGCCTCGGCGCGGCCTCACTCCGATGTCCCGGTCGCGTTCCCCGCGGCCCGGCCGGCCTCTGCCTCGGACCCGAACAGCCCCTCGACGGTGCCTCCGAGCGACCGGGCGATGGCCAGGGCCAGGTAGACCGACGGTGCGTAGTCGCCGGCCTCGACGGCCACGACCGTCTGCCGGGTCACGCCGACCTGTTCGGCCAGCTCGGCCTGCGTCATGCCGGCCGCCGTCCGGGCCGCGCGGACGGCGTTGCGCCGTCCCCTCGCCGATGTCCGTCCCACACCGACGAGTGTCAAGGCTACTCGACTTCGTGTCAAGTAAGCCGGACATCGATCCGCCCCGCTCCGGAGCGACCTCGATCTAGCCGAGGCGCTCGCGGACGGCGTCGAGGTTGCGCTGCATCCCGGCCCGCCACTCCCGCAGCCGGCCCTCGACGATCCGCTCCTCCTTGTCCGGCCACCGCTCGATCGCGACGGTGAGCCCGGACGGCCCGGGGCCCATCCGGGCCCACTGACGCAGCACGGTGCCGTCGCCGTCGCGGGTGAGCTCGAAGCGCCAGGGCGGTCCCGCCGCACTCGGCACCGTCCTCGACGGTCCACTCGAACACCCGCCCGGGTTCCCAGGCGGTCACCGTGGACACGGTGCTCCACCTGCCGATGGCCTCGTGGTGGTGCTCGCCGCGCAGCCGGGCACCGAGCCCGGGGCGGTCGCCGTCGGCCCACTCGGCGCGCTGCATCTCGGTGGACACCTCCGCCAGGAACTGCGGGTCGGTCACCAGCGCCCACACCGCGTGCGGCGGTGCGGCGACCCGGGCGGTGGCCTCGGTGGTGGGTCCGTCGGCGTAGCGCATGCGACCTCCTCGTCGTCGGCCCGCGGCGGGTCAGCGCTCGTCGGCACCCCGGCGCAGCAGGTAGGTGTCCATGATCCACCCCTTGCGCTCCCGGGCGTCGGCGCGGACCTTCAGGATCTCGTCGGCGACCTCGTCGAGCGGCCCGGCGACGAGCAGCTCGTGCGGCGTCCCCAGGTAGGCACCCCAGTAGATGTGGAGCTCACGACGCTGCTCGACCGGCAGCGTGGCGAAGGCGGTACGGCCGTCGAGCATCACGACGACGTCGTCGACGTCGTCGGGCATCCCCTCGGCGATCCGGCGCCCGGTGGTGATCAGGACGGGGCGGCCGACCCGGTTGAGGATCAGCCGGTGGGCGGCGGCGAGCGCGGCGACGCTGGAGATCCCGGCGACCGACTCGACCGCCCACTGCTCCCCCGTGCCGTCCAGCACCCGGTCGAGCAGGCGCAGCGTCCCGTCGTAGAGGGAGGGGTCGCCCCACACCAGGAACGCGCCGGTGTCGCCGTCGGCCAGCTCGGCGTCGAGCATCTCGCGGTAGAGCCGAGCCCGCCGGTCCTGCCAGTCGACGACGACGTCGCGGTAGCGCTCGTCGTCACGCTCGACCTCGGTGCCGCGGTCCCGGCCCACCTCGGGCGCGGTGACCAGCCGGTAGCCGCCGTCCGGGCGGTGTCGGCGCAGGATCTCGGTGCGCAGCGCCAGCAGGTCGTCCTGCGACCCCCCGCCGTCGAGCCCCTTGTCGATGACGAAGACGACGTCGGCCCGTTGCAGGGCGCGGACCGCCTGAAGGGTGAGGTGGTCGGGGTCACCGGCCCCGATCCCGATCACGAGAACCGTGCGCACCGGAATGACCGTAATGGACCCCGGACACGCCCGGGCACTCCCCCGATCGGCAGGTACCCCCGCTCCGGTGTCGCCCGATGCGCGCAGCGTGCGACCCCGTATCGCCACGTCGTCACTCGGTAGTGTCGTGGTGACCGGCGAGCCGGGCCACGTCACCGGCCGACCGCCGACGACCGACCCCCACGCGCCACCCCGGGAGGCCACGTCACCGTGCCCACCAGCGAGAGCACCAGCAGGATCCTGACGATCGGGCACCTCGTCGAGTCGCTCGACGACAGCGGCGTCGCCGCCGCGCTCGGCGACCTCGCCGTCGCCGCCCCGGACGCGGGGTTCCGGGTGGTGGTCGTCGCGCTGGCCCCGTCCGGGCACTCCGAGGTCGCCGAACTCCTGTCCCGTGCCGGGGCGCCGCCGGTCGAGCTGAACGTCGCACCGTGGGACCCGCGCGCCGTGCTGAAGGTGCTCGCCGCGTTCCGGGAGCACGGCGTCGACCTGGTGCACTCCCACGGAGCCCGGCCCGACGTCGTCGGCTCGGCCGCCGCGGCCCGCCTGCGGGTGCCGGCGGTGTCCACGCTGCACCACATCCACGAGCACCCCGCCGACCGCGGCGACCAGCTCCGGCGGACCGCGAAGACGTTGGCGCGCAAGCGGTTCATGACCCGCACGATCGCCACGTCGGCCCTGCAGCGCGACTGGTACCGCCGCGCCGCCGGGTCCACCGAGGGCCTGTCGGTGATCCCGGACGGCGCTGCCGACCCGGGCGAGGGCACGGCCGAGGAGCGGGAGCGCCTGCGGCGCGGGCTCGGCGTGGACGACCACGAGGTCGTCGCCGTCTCGGTCGCGCCGATGCGCCGGGGCCAGGGGCAGGACATGCTGCTCGACGCCGTCGCCGGGATCGCGCCGGACGAGCCGCTCACCGTGGTGCTCGGCGGCGACGGACCGCTGCGGCCGTGGCTGGAGTCCCGGGTCGCCGCCGACGAGGCCCTGTCCGGCCGGGTGGCGTTCCGCCACAGCACCGACCCGGTGGCGCTGCTCCGGGCGGCCGACGTGCAGCTGCACACCACCCGGCACGACACGATGCCCCGGATGCTGCTGCTCGGTCACGGCACCGGCACCCCGGCCGTCGCGACCCGGGTCGGCGGGATCCCGGAGATCGTGACCCGCGAGACCGGCCTGCTGGCCCCGGTCGACGCCACCCGGATCGCCGACGAGCTGGTGCGCCTCACCCGCGACGCCGACCTGCGTGCCCGGCTCGGGGCCGGGGCCCGGCGGCGGTTCCTCGACCGGTTCGCGGCCGCGCCGTGGGCGGCCCGGCTCGGCGACGTCTACCGCAGTGCGGCCGGGGTCGCCGGCGCGCCGGCCGCCGCCGAGCTGGACACGCCCGAGCCGGTGGGGGGCTGAGCCGGTCCCGGGCTCCGACTGCCCGGACCGGGCTCCCGGTGCGCCGCCGGGTGCCTCGTTCGTGGAGGCCCCGGTCGGCCGGCTCGGAGCGGGGACGGACCGGACCGCGGTCAGCGCCGTCGCAGCGGCCGGGCCGGGCCGGTCAGCGGCGGAGTGCTCCCGCCCTCGGCCTGCACCTGCCGGCGGGCCTGCAGGTAGAGCGCCGGACCGGAGACCAGTCCGCGCAGCTTGCGAGCGCCCGCCCCCCTCGGCAGCGCGACGACGTCCTGCGGCGCCGGGCGGTCCTCGTCCGCGAGCGGGGCACCGAACGGCTCCGGCGACGACCCGCGCCCACCGACGGCGGCGGGGGCGTGCTGCTCGTGGCGGGCCCGCGCGACGGGCTTCGGCTCCGAGGACTCGCGGCGCACGATGTCACGCAGCCGCCCCAGTGCCGCTGGGAACCGGCGCACCGCCAGCCGGCGGGCCCGCGGGTCCAGCGCCACCTTGCCCAGGAACGCGCCCAGCCCGAGCGCGTAACCGGCCATCTGGTCGCGCAGCTCCCCCGACGACGGCCGGTGGTGGTGCCACACCCACGCCGACGGCAGGTAGGCGAGGGTGCCGCCGTCGAGCACGATCCGGACCAGCAGCTCGATGTCCTCGCCGCCCCGGGTGGGCCTGCCCGGGCCGAGCGCCTCGTCGAACCCGCCGAGCGCGCGGACCGGCTCGGCACGCACCGCCAGGTTGGCGCCGATCCCGAACAGGCCCGGGGAGAACGGGAACACCGGGGAGTCCGCGGGTGGGTCGTCGAGCCGGAACCGGCGCGGCAGGAAGCCCTTGTTCCAGGCCAGCGCGACGTCGGCGGCCCGCTCCTCGGGGGTCTCCAGCCGCGCGGCGAGCACCGGACCGCTCAGCGCGACGAGCTCGGGATCCTCGGCGAAGGACCCGGCGATCCGTGACGCCCACCGCGGGTCGGGCTCGGTGTCGTCGTCGGTGAACGCGACGACCGCGGTGCGGGCCTCGGCGAGGCCGCGGTTGCGCCCGACCGAGACACCGCGGCGCGGCTCGCGGACGTAGCGGACCCGCGGGTCCGCGCAGTCGCGGACGACCTCGCGGGTGCGCTCGTCGGGCGGGTCGTTGTCGACGACGAGCACGGTCACGTCGGGGTGGTCGCCGGCCAGCACCGCGGCCAGGCAACGACGGACGCTCTCCGGCCGCCCCCGCGTCGCGACGACGACGGTCAGCGGCTCGGCCGACACCGCGGGCTCGGCCGGTGGTTCGCGCCCGGCGACGGCTGCGGCGGCCCGGGCCAGGTCCGCGGCGCGCGCCCGGCCCCCGTGCAGCGGGACGACGGCCTGACCGACGGGGACACCGCCGTCGGTGACCAGCAGCCGGGCCGAGCCGAACCGCGGCGGGACGGCGAGGTCACCGGCCCCGTGGCCGCTGCCGTGCACGCCACGGTGGTGGGCGAGCTCACCCACCCAGACGGGGTCGCCTGCTCGGTCCGGCACTGCTGCGACCTCCCGGGATCGTGGGTCGGTGTCGGTGGTCGGCCCGACCGGCGCACGCCCCGCCGGTCGCGACGGGCACCCGCCCCGATCGTCGCAGAGCGTCCGGCACCCGCGCTCGCCAGGCACGGGACCCGCTCCGTCCGCTGCTCCGTCCGCCACGGTCCGGACGACCTCCCGGCCCAGTCACGCCGACGTAGTGCCACCGGCGGCACCGCCGGGTTCGGGACAGGGTGGTCCGTCCGGGGCTCTCCCGGTCACCGTGCGCACCGCGACACCCGGGTACACACACCGTTCGGCGCGGCCGAACGACCGTACGACCCGAACGACGCACCGTCCGCACCGTTGGTCGCGGCCCCGGTGCGTGGATCGCGCCGGACCGGCCGCTCGCCGCACACCCGGCGAGCCCCGTCGGTGTCCGAGTCACGGATCGGTTACGGTCCCTCTCGGCTGGTCGACGAGATGTCGGCTGGTGCGCCTGGTCGGTCGCCTGCTCCCCGCTGGCCGACACTCCCCCTGGCGCCCACCCAGCACGCAGCGGGGCGGAGCCGTGTCCGGTCACGAGGACCGGGGCGGGTTCGAGGCGGCGAGGACCCCCGAATGACCACTGCACTCACCCCGGAACTCCATACACCCGAGAGCGACGTCCCCCGGCGTCGCCGGGACCGTGACGCCGGCGCGGGCATCTCCGCCGCCGAGCTGCTCGCCCGCTACTCCGAGGCCGGGTTCGACACCCCCGCGACCGGTGGCCGTCGTGCCCGCCGTGCCGACGCCCCGGGCCCGGACCTGGAGCGCATCGGCACCCCCGCGACCGGTCTGCCCGCCGCGCCCGGCAGCGACACCGTCATCACCCGCGACGCGCCGGACACCCCCGCCGGCGTCACCTCGCGGACCGCGGTCGGCCTGCTCCGCGGCACCTCGGACACCGGGCCGCTCGGGCGCAATCCGCGCGCCGTCGTCGCGACCATGTCGGCGACGCTCGTCGGCGCCACCGCGGTCATGGGCGTCGTGTCGACCCTCAGCTCGCCGGAGCAGTCCCCCGAGACCTCCGCGGACATGGACCTCACCGGCGCGGCCAACGAGGCCACGATGAAGCTGTCGATCCCGGCCGCGGGCTCCGAGCACGGCGGAACCGGCACCAGCGACGCCGCGTCCACCCTGACCAGCGGGTTCGAGCACGTCACCGCGTCGGTGCCGCAGGCCTTCGAGAAGGCCGACGCGGCCCGCATCGCCGCCGTCGCCCAGAAGGAGGCCGCAGCGAAGGCGGCCGAGGCCCGGGCGAAGGCCGCCGCGGGGTCGGCCCGGCACGGTGGGGACGACGACGGCGACGGTGGCGGCGTGATCGGCGACATCGTCGGTGGCCTGACCGGCGGCTCCGCCGAGGGCGCCCAGGCCCTCGCGCAGGCCAAGCAGCAGCTCGGCAAGCCCTACAAGTGGGGCGCCACCGGCCCGAGCGCGTTCGACTGCTCCGGCCTGATGGTGTGGGCGTTCGAGCAGATCGGCATCGACCTGCCGCGCACCTCCAGCGCGCAGTCGCAGATGGACGGCACCCCGGTCTCCAAGAGCCAGCTCAAGCCCGGCGACCTGGTGTTCTTCTACTCGCCGGTGAGCCACGTCGGCATCTACGCCGGCAACGGCAAGGTGCTCCACGCCTCCACCAGCGGCGAGCCGGTCAAGTACTCCGACATCGACTCGATGCCGTTCCACAACGCCGTCCGGGTCTGACCCCCGCCGCACCCTGCCTTCGAGGCCGCACCCCTGGGGAGGGGTGCGGCCTCGACGCACGTCCGGCCCCGCCCGCCCCGCAGCCCAGGGCCCGCCCAGCGACCCACGGCCCGCACACAGACCCACAGCCCGCGCGGTGATCCGCCCGGCGCGCAGTGATCCGCCGGACGCGCGATGATCCGCCCGGCGCGCGATGATCCGCCGGACGCGCGGTGATCCGCCGGGCGCGCGCGTCTGAACGCGCGCGAACAACGGATCATCGCGCGGGCTGCGGATCACCGGCGGACCGCGGGCAGCACCGGCGGGCGGCTCCCCGTGGGAGGGCGGCGGCTACAGCGAGCGGAGCCGTTCCGCGACGCCCTCGGGCAGCACGTCGGAAATGAACGCGCCCGCGCCGGACTCGGACCCGGCCAGGTACTTGATCTTGCCGGGGGCCCGGCGGATCGAGTGCAGCCGCAGGTGCAGCCGGGCGTCGGAGCGACCGTCGGACTCCAGCACCGGGGCCTGGTTCCAGCCCGCGACGTAGGGCAGCTCGTCGTCGTAGAGAGCGTCGAGGCGGCGCAGCACGTCCAGGTAGAGGGTCGCGAACTCGGCGCGCTGGGCCTCGTCGAGGGCGGGCAGGTCCGGGGTGGGCCGGTGCGGGTACAGGTGCACCTCGACCGGCCAGCGCGCCGCCTGCGGCACGAACGCCGTCCAGTGCTCCCCGGCAACGACGACGCGCTCCCCCGCCCGCTCGGCGGCCAGCTGCGTGTCGAACAGGTTCTCCCCCGTTGCCTCGCGGTGCGCGGCGACGTGGGCCAGCATCCGCTGCGGGAACGGCGGGACATAGGGGTAGGCGTAGATCTGGCCGTGCGGATGGGACAGCGTCACGCCGATCTCGGCGCCCCGGTTCTCGAACGGGAAGACGTAGCGGACCCCCGGCCGGGCACCCAGCTCGGCGGTCCGGTCGGCCCACGCCTCCAGGACCAGACGCGCCCGGTCGGGGGTGAGCCGGGAGAACGGGGTGTCGTGGTCGTCGGTGAAGCAGACGACCTCGCACCGCCCCGACGCAGCCTGCGGCACCGGGCCCGGTTCGGGCAGCGGGGCGCCGGGTGCAGACCCGAACGACGGGAAGCGGTTCTCGAACGCGACGACGCCGTACTCCGGGCTCGGCACCTCGGTGTGGCGACCGTCGCGGCTGGGGCACAGCGGGCACTGGTCGGCCGGCGGCTTGTAGGTGCGGTCCTGCCGGTGCGCGGCGATCGTCACCCACTCCCCGGCCAGCGCGTCGTAGCGCAGCTGCGAGGCGGGCACCACCCGCGGGAGGTCGCGGGCGTCGACCAGGTCGGCCGGGTCCCGGGGAGCATGGTCGGGGCCGTCGAACCAGAGGATCTCCCGGCCGTCGGCCATCCGGGTGGCCAGCTTCTGCACCTTCTGCACGTACGTCACCTTCCGGGCCGGGCAATGATCACGTGGTCGACCTCGCCCTCGAGGACCGCACGGTCGGCGTCGGCCAGACCGCTGTCGGTCACGAGCACGTCGGCCTCGGACAGCTCGGCGATCGTCGAGATCCCGACGGTGCCCCACTTGGTGTGGTCGGCGACGACCACCAGCCTGCTGCCGGACTCGATCAGGGCGCGGTTGGTGTCGCGCTCGGTGAGGTTCGGGGTGGAGAAGCCCGCCGCGGCGCTCATCCCGTGCACCCCGAGGAACACCGTCTCCAGGTTCAGCGAGCGCAGCGCGGCGATCGCGACCGGGCCGACCAGGGCCTCCGACGGCGTCCGCACACCTCCGGTCAGGATCACCGTGGTCCCGCGGGAGTCGGCGCCGCCGGTGTGCAACGCGTCCGCGACGGCGACGGAGTTGGTCACCACCGTCAGCC
Source organism: Pseudonocardia sp. EV170527-09 (assembly GCF_008369905.1). Taxonomy (NCBI): domain Bacteria; kingdom Bacillati; phylum Actinomycetota; class Actinomycetes; order Pseudonocardiales; family Pseudonocardiaceae; genus Pseudonocardia; species Pseudonocardia sp. EV170527-09. The sequence goes on along the minus strand of NZ_VRMC01000002.1, from coordinate 51,910 downwards.
GCGGCACCGCGGCGAGCAGCCGGGCCAGCCGCCAGGTCGTCGTGCCCGCGGACAGCCCGATCGCGGCGCCGGGGGTCACCAGCTCGGCGGCCGCGGCGGCGATGGCGTCCTTCTCCTCCAGCTCGCACACCGACTTGGCGGCGAACCCGGGCTCGGACGTGGTGTGCTCGCCGACGGCCGTCGCGCCGCCGTGCACCTTGTCCACCAGGCGGCGCCGGGCCAGCACGTCGAGGTCGCGGCGCACGGTCATCTCCGACACACCGAGGTGGTCGGCGAGCTCGGACACCCGCACCGCGCCGCGGGTGCGGACCTGCTCCACGATCACCTCGCGCCGCTGCTCGGCGAGCAGGCTCATCGTGTCCGGGCCGGACACCGTCGGGGCTTCACCCGCACAGAATGCAACACAACCGAACGTGCGGCAAGGGTCGACCGAGCGTATCGATCGGCCACCCGAGGGGCGTCCAGGTCACCGACCGGTCTCGAAATCGAGCGAAAGTGTTCACTTCTGATCGAGTCCGGTCTAGCTTGTGCGTTGGTCCGCGCAACGCGCCGTCGTGCACCACCGGCCGGCGGACCGGCAGCACACGCACTCGACGGCGAGGAGCTATCCGAGATGGAGCATCACGAGACGGCCCGGCGGGCCCCGGGGACGTCGCGGGAGGGCACGGCATGACCGCCCAGGAGGTCCTGCGCCTCAACCCCAACCTGGTCGACTACCTGCTGGTGGCCTTCTACTTCGTGCTGGTGCTCGGCATCGGCTTCGCGGCACGCCGCTCGGTCTCCTCCAGCCTCGACTTCCTGCTGTCCGGCCGGTCGATGCCGGCCTGGATCACCGGCCTGGCGTTCATCTCGGCGAACCTCGGCGCGATCGAGCTCATCGGCATGGTCGCCAACGGGGCCCAGTTCGGCATCCCGACGGTGCACTACTACTGGCTGGGCGCGATCCCGGCGATGGTGTTCCTGGGCATCGTGATGATGCCGTTCTACTACGGCTCCAAGGCCCGCAGCGTCCCGGAGTTCCTGCTCAAGCGGTTCAACAAGACCACCCAGCGGGTGCAGGCGGTGATCTTCGCGGTCGCCTCGATCCTGATCGCCGGGGTCAACCTGTTCTCCCTGGGCCTGGTCCTGGAGGCGCTGCTCGGCTGGTCGCTGTACCTGGCGATCCCGGTCGCGGCCGTCGTCGTCCTGGGCTACATCTCCCTCGGCGGGCTGTCGGCCGCGATCTACACCGAGGTCCTGCAGTTCTTCGTGATCCTCGCGCTGCTGATCCCGCTGACCGTCGCCGGGCTCAACCGGGTCGGCGGCTGGGACGGCCTGACCCGCGCGGTCACCGAGGGTCCGAGCGGCGGTGCGGACCTCAACGCCTGGCCCGGCACCCCGCTCACCGAGATCGCCAACCCGTTCCTGTCCGTGCTGGGCATCGTGTTCGGCCTCGGGTTCGTCCTGTCCTTCGGCTACTGGACGACGAACTTCGCCGAGGTCCAGCGCGCCCTGTCGGCCAAGTCGATGTCCGCCGCCCGGCGCACCCCGATCATCGGTGCGTTCCCGAAGGCGCTGGTCGTGCTGGTCATCGTGACCCCGGGCATGATCGCCGGGATCCTGGTCCCGCAGATCGCCGCGGTGAAGTCCGGCGGCGGCGACGCCGTCGAGGGCATCACCTACAACAACGCGCTGTCGCTGCTGATGAAGGAGGTCCTGCCCAACGGGATCCTCGGTGTCGCGATCGCCGGCCTGCTGGCCGCGTTCATGGCCGGCATGGCGGCGAACATCAGCTCGTTCAACACGGTGTTCACCTACGACATCTGGCAGGACTGGGTGCGCCCGGGCCGGGCCGACCGCTACTACCTCGGCGTCGGCCGGCTGGTCACGATCGTCGGCTGCGTGCTCGCGATCGGCACCGCGTTCATCGCCTCGGGCTCGGCGAACCTGATGGACTACATCCAGTCGCTGTTCAGCTTCTTCAACGCACCGCTGTTCGCGATCTTCATCCTGGGTCTGTTCTGGAAGCGGATGACCGGGCCGTCGGCCTGGATCGGCCTGCTCTCCGGTACCGCCGCGGCGGTGCTCGTCGACATCCTCGTGCGCACCGAGGTCTGGACGATGTCCAGCCAGGCGGGCAGCTTCGTCGGCGCCATCGCGGCGTTCGTCGTCGGTGTCGGCGTGGCCGCGGGGGTCTCGCTGGTGACCACCCCGAAGCCGGACGCCGAGCTGGTCGGCCTGACCTGGAGCCTCACGTCCAAGGAGGCCCGCACCCATTCCACCGACGGCGACGACGCGGGCTGGTACCGCAGCCCGGGTGTGCTCGGTGCGCTGGTGCTCGCGATGACCGTCGTCCTCTACATCGCGTTCGGCTGAGCGGAGACCTGCGATGAGCTCGAAGAGTGCAGACCACACCCCCGGCGACCGCGCCGGGGCCGACGCCCCGGTCTCGACGACCGCGGCCAACCTGTTCGACCTGCGGACGGTGATCGCCCTGCTGTTCGGGGTCTACGGCATCGTGCTGCTGATCATGGGCATCGTGTCGGGGAACGACCCGGAGAACCTCGCCAAGACCGGCGGTACGAATCTCAACCTGGACACCGGCATCGGGATGCTGGTGATCGGGGTGCTGTTCGTGCTGTGGGTGTACCTGCGGCCGCTGAAGCTGGCCCCGCCGGCGGCCGACGAGCAGGACTGACCCGGACCACGCCGGCCGGGAGTGCCCTCAGCGCTCGCGGCCGGCGGGGTTCGGGTAGACCGGGTTGAACGCCGCGAGGGTGTAGTCGTCGATCCGGCGCACCACGCGGGTCAGGCCGGAACGCAGGACGCGGAGTGTGTCGATCATGGGTGGGATTCCCTTCGGTGTCGGCGGTGGGACCGCCTGCTGTGGACGAGGGAGCCCGCCGGGTGAGGCGGGCGGCCTCGTCACCGGACCCTTCCAGGATGCACTGAATCGATCCCGACGCGCCGCCGATCGCGAGCGCGGTCACGATGTGAGGCCGGTCGCGGCGTGCGGGTGATCGCCCGCGACGGCGCGCACGAGATCGAGATCGCGCGGTCGCGCTTCCGCTGCACCGTCGCCCGCGTCGTCGACGTCGCAGCGGCCCAGGCCGTGATCGACCGCGTCCGCCGGGCCGGGCCGGACGCCACCCACCACTGCACCGCGCTGCGCATCGGCGACCCCGCCACCGGGGACCTCACCGCCCGCAGCAGCGACGACGGCGAGCCGTCGGGCACCGCGGGCGTGCCGATGCTGGAGGTGCTCACCCGCCGCGGGCTGACCGACGTCGTCGCCGTCGTATCACGCTGGTTCGGCGGGACGAAGCTCGGCGCGGGCGGACTGGTCCGCGCCTACTCCGGTGCCCTGACCGCGACCCTGGACGTGGTCGGCGAGCTGCGCCGGGTCCGGCACCGCGAGCTGCTGCTCGCCGTCGGCCACGACCGCGCCGGGCGCCTGGAGCACGACCTGCACCACTCCCCGTACCGCCTGTGCGACGTCACGCACGGCGCGGACGTCACGCTGACCGTGGCCGTCGCCGAGACCGACACCGGCGCCTTCGTCGACTGGCTCGCCGAGCACACCGGCGGCGACGTCGAGGCGCTCGACGCCGGCCCGCGCGACCTCTACCTACCCTGAGCGCGTGCACATCCGCCCCGCCACCGCCGACGACCTCCCCGCCGTCCTCGACGTGCTCCGCCCGATCTTCGCCGACGGCCGGACCTACACCGTCCCGCCCGACGCCGACGACGCCTGGATCACCCGCATGTGGATGCTCCCGCCGCCGGCACGGGTCGTCGTGGCGGTCCGCGACGGGAGGGTCGTCGGCACCGCCAAGACCGGGCCCAACCAGCCGGGGCCGGGCTCGCACGTCGCGACCGCGAGCTTCGCCGTCGACGCGGGCGAGGCCGGGCGCGGCACCGGGCGCGCGCTCGGCGAGCACGTGCTGGCCCTCGCCCGCGCGGACGGGTACGCCGCGATGCAGTTCAACGCCGTCGTCGCGACCAACACCCGCGCGGTCGCGCTGTGGCACTCGCTCGGCTTCGCCACGGTCGGCACGGTGCCCGACGCGTTCGCCCTGCCCGACGGCACGACCACCGGCCTGCACGTGATGCACCGCTACCTGTGACCCGCACGGTCTGCATCGTTGCACCTCTGTACCTGCAGAGTTAGCCGTGCCTACACTGCGTCTTCGCCAGACCTCATCACTTCACGGGGGCGCACATGACGAGCACGGACACGGCCGCACCGGTCAGCGTGGAGCAGCTGCGCCGACGCGGGTGGCGCGGCAGGCTCGCCGTCCTCGGGCCCGCGTTCGTCGCCGCCGTCGCCTACGTCGACCCGGGCAACTTCGCGACGAACTTCTCCGCCGGCGCCGGCTACGGCTACCTGCTGGTCTGGGTGATCGTCGTCGCGAACCTGATGGCGATGCTCATCCAGTCGCTCTCGGCCAAGCTCGGGCTCGCGACCGGCAAGAACCTCCCCGAGCTGTGCCGCGAGCACCTCACCCCGTGGCGGAACCGGTTCATGTGGGCCCAGGCCGAGCTCGTCGCGATCGCGACCGACCTGGCCGAGGTGATCGGCGGCGCCGTCGCGCTGCACCTGCTGTTCGGGATCCCGCTGTTCACCGGCGGGGTGATCACCGGCCTGATCGCGTTCGTGTTGCTGGGGCTGCAGTCGCGCGGGCACCGGCCGTTCGAGCGGGCGATCGTCTTCCTGCTCGCGATCATCCTGGTCGGGCTGGTGTCCACCGTGGCGCGCACCGACGTGGACGGTCCCGCGCTCGCGGCGGGCCTGGTCCCGGGCTTCGACGGCGTCGGGTCGCTGGTGCTGGCCACCGGCATCCTCGGCGCGACCGTGATGCCGCACGTGATCTACCTGCACTCGGCGCTGACCCAGGGCCGCCTGGTCGCCCGTGGCCCGGAGGACACCCGGTTCCTGCTGCGGGTCGGGCGCACCGACATCGCGCTCGGGATGGGCGTGGCCGGGCTGGTCAAGCTGTCGATGCTGGTCGTCGCGGCCGCCCTGTTCGCCGGCACCGACGTGCCCGGCACCGACACCCTGGAGGGCATCTTCGCCGGGCTGGGCAGCGAGCTCGACGCCGTCGCCGCGTACGGGTTCGCGATCGCGCTGCTCGCCTCGGGGTTCGCGTCCTCGGGCGTCGGGACCTACGCCGGGCAGGTCATCATGGCCGGGTTCCTGCGCCGCCGGATCCCGCTGCTGCTGCGCAGGCTGCTGACCCTCGCCCCCGCGCTGGTCGTGCTGGGCATCGGGATCGACCCGACGCAGGCGCTGGTGCTCTCCCAGGTCGTGCTGTCGTTCGGGATCCCGTTCGCGCTGGTCCCGCTGGTGTGGCTGACCGCGCGCCGCGAGGTGATGGGCGACCTGGTCAACCACCGCGTCACCACGGCCGCGGCGGTCGTCGTCGCCGCGGTCGTGGTGGGGCTGAACGCCTTCCTGATCTGGGAGGCGTTCGTCGCCTGACTCAGCGACCGCGCCAGACCGGGTCGCGCTTCTCGGCGAACGCGGTGGCGCCCTCGCGGGCGTCCTCCGAGGTCAGCACGGGGCGGACGATCGCGTCGTGGCGCTCCCAGCGGTCGGCGCCCCAGTCCGGGCTCTCCCGCACGATCCGCTTCGACGCGGCGACGCCGAGCGGCCCGTTCACCGCGATCCGCGCGGCCAGCGCCAGCGCGGCCTCGAGAGCGGTGCCGTCGTCGACGACGGAGTTGACCAGGCCGGCGGCCTCGGCCCGCGCGGCGTCGATCGGGTCCCCGGTCAGCAGCATCTCCAGCGCCAGTGCCCGGGGCACCCGGTTCGCCAGCTCCAGCGCACCGCCCGCGGCGGCGACCAGGGACCGCTTGACCTCCGGCACCCCGAAGCGGGCGCCACGCCCGGCGACGACGAGGTCGCAGGCCAGCATGATCTCGAACCCGCCGGCCAGGGCCCAGCCCTCGACGGCGGCGATCATCGGGGTGACCGGCGGGGCCTGGGTGATCCCGCAGAGGCCGCGCCCGGGCACCGACGGCCGCTCGCCGCGCAGGAACGCCTTGAGATCCATCCCGGCCGAGAAGACCCCGCCCGCGCCGGTCAGCACGCCGACCCGCAGGTCGGGGTCGGCGTCGAGCTCGTCGACGGCCGCGGCGACGGTCCGCGCGACGCTCTCGTTGAGGGCGTTCTTGGCGTGCGGGCGGTTGATCGTGATCAGCAGGACGCCGTCCCGCCGCTCGACCAGCACGTCCTCGTCGGACGCGGCCGTCCCGGAAGGAGTCAGTTCTGACTGCTCTGTCATGGGCCCACCCTAGATCGCGGGCGCCACCACCGGAACCGAGTGCTCCCAGTCCGCGAGCAGGGTCCGCAGCGCGGTCACCAGCGCCAGCGGCTGGTCGATCATCACGTGGTGCCCGGCGCCGGGGATCTCGACGACCAGCGCGGACCGGCCCATCCGGTCGACGGCCATCTCCCCCATGTCGGCCGGGACCAGGCCGTGCTCGGCGCGGAACAGCGCGATCCGGCAGCCCGGCCGTCCCAGGTCGCCGGGGGTCAGCCCGATCCCGCCGAAGATGCGCGGGTCGAACTTCCAGCTCCAGCCCCCGTCGACGGCGCGCACGCTGCGTTCGGCGATGTGCCGGTGCACGTAGGGCAGGTCGCCGGGCTGGCCGGGGATGGTGCGGAACCGCGCGACCAGCGCGTCGCGGTCGGGGTGCACCTTCACCGGGCCGAACGCCCGCTGTTCCCGTGCCGCCAGCTCCTCCGGCGACCGGTCCCGGATCGGGGAGTCGACGGCGACGGCCCCGGCCAGCTCCTCGCCGTAGCGCAGTGCCGCGGTGAGCGTCACGAACCCGCCCATGCTGTGCCCGATCAGCGTCGGACGCGGGCCGAGGCCCGCGGCGTCGATCACGGCGCGCAGCTCGGCGGCCCAGCGGTCCAGGTCGTAGGACGGTGCGCGCCCGGAGTCCCCGTGCCCGGACAGGTCGACCGCCACCACCCGGCGGCTGCCCTCGGTCAGCAGCGGGGCGATGTGGTCCCACCAGTGCAGGTGTGCCGCGCCGCCGTGCACCAGCAGCACGCCGGGCCCGCCCGGGGTGCCCCAGCTGCGGAAACGGATCTCGACGCCGTCGCTCTCGGTGCGCCCGGGCTCGCCCGGCTCGGCGAGTGCGTCGGTGAACCACGTGGGCGGAGCGGTGGACACGCTGGGACCTCGGATCGTGGTGCGGGGACGGCCGTGGAGAACCTACCTCCCCGCGGCCCCGACGACGCCCGGCAGCGCGGCGGCGACCAGGGGTGGCGTCTTGTTGACACGTTTTCTACGATGACGGTGTGTCTCACAACGAGGTGGAGCCCGCCGGCCGCGTCCGTACGGTGCGCAGCCGGGACGACCTGGACCTGGTCGTGGAGGAACGGGGCGACCCGTCGCACCCGACGGTCGTCGCGGTGCACGGCTATCCCGACGACCGGCACGTGTGGGACCGCGTGGCCGCGGACCTCGCCGCGGACCACCACGTCGTCACCTACGACGTGCGCGGCCACGGTGGCTCCGCCGCCCCCGGGGCCCCGGCCGGCTACGACCTGGAGCTGCTCGCCGCGGACCTGCGCACGGTCGCCGACGCCGTCTCCCCCGACTCTCCGGTGCACCTGCTCGCGCACGACTGGGGCGCGATCCAGACCTGGCACGCCGTGACGCGCGAGGACGGCGCTCCCTCGGCGATGGACGGCCGGGTCGCGTCGTTCACCTCGGTCTCCGGCCCGTGCCTGGACCACGTGGGGCTGTTCCTGCGCCGCCGCGGCCTCCGTGACCTGCGGCCGGTACTCACCCAGGCGCTGCACTCCTGGTACACGCTGGCCTTCCGGGTGCCGGTGCTGCCCGAGCTGATGATCCGCAGCGGGCTGCTCGGGGCGATGGTGTCGCGGACCGAGCGGATCCCGCGGCCCGCGGTGCGCGACGCGGTCAACGGCCTGGAGCTCTATCGGCACAACCTGCCGCGACGGCTCGGACGCCCGAAGCCGCGACGCACCGACGTCCCGGTGCAGATCCTGGCACCGCTCGACGACGCCTACGTCACCCCCGCGATGGCGACGAGCGCCGCCGCGTACGCCCCCGACCTGCGGGTCCGGTACCTGCCCGGCGGGCACTGGATCGTCCGCAAGCGGGCGGGTGTCGTCGCGCGCTGCGTCCGCGAGCTCGTCGCCGAGCGCTCCGGCGGCACCACCGCGCCCGCGCTGGAGCGGGCGGCGGCCCGGGGCGCCGCCCTGGTCCGCAGCGGGGGGCGGCCGGGCCGGGCGTCGCGCTGGGAGGGCTCGCTCACCGTCGTCACCGGGGCGGGCAGCGGGATCGGCCGCGAGATCGCCCGCCGGCTCGCCGACCTGGGGGGACGGGTCGTCGTCGCCGACGTCTCGGAGGCCGGCGCCGCGGAGACCGTCGACCTGGTGACCCGGCGGCACGGGCCCGGGCGTGCGGTGGCTGCGGTCGTCGACGTCGCCGACGAGGCAGCCGTCGCCGCGCTCGCCGAGCGGGTCGCCGCCGAGCACGGGGTGCCCGACCTCGTCGTGAACAACGCCGGGATCGCGGTCGCCGGGTCGTTCGCCGACACGACGACGCAGGAGTGGCAGCGGATCGTCGACGTGAACCTGTGGGGCGTCGTGCACGGTTGCCGGCACTTCGGCGCGCTGCTCGCCGCGCACGGCGAGGGCGGCACGATCGTCAACACCGCGTCGGCGGCGGCCTACCTGCCGTCGCGCTCGCTGCCGGCCTACGCCACGACCAAGGCGGCGGTGCTCATGCTGTCGCAGTGCCTGCGCGCCGAGCTGGCGGGCGCCGGGGTCGGGGTCACCGCGCTGTGTCCCGGGTTCGTCGACACCCCGATCACCGGTGCCACCCGCTTCGCCGGCACCGACGACGCCACACAGGCCATCCGCCGTCGCGACGTCGCGGCGGCCTACGCCCGACGCGGCTACACCCCGCAGCGCGTCGCCGCCCGGCTGGTCCGCGCCGTCGAGCGGGACCTGCCGATCGCCCCGGTCACCGCCGAGGCGCACGTCGGGCTGCTCGCCTCCCGGCTGTCCCCCGCACTCGTCCGCGCACTCGCCCGGGTCGACGGGACCCGCTGAGTCTCCCAGGAGCATCGCCATGACCGACCCGACCGAGGACCGGATCGCGCTGCAGGCCCGCGACGTCCGGTTCGACTTCACCACGCTGCGGACCGACTGGATCCCCGGCGAGCCGTTCGCGTCGCACCTGATCGACGTGCTGCACCTGCTGCTGCCCGAGGGGGAACGCTGGTTCGTGGAGGTCTTCTCCCGCGCGCTGCCGATGGTCCGTGACGAGGCGCTGTCCGAGGACGTGCGCGGGTTCATCGGCCAGGAGGCCGTGCACGCGACCTCGCACCAGGGGGCGCTGGACCACCTCGTCGAGGCGGGCGTCGACGTGACCCGCTTCGTCGAGCAGGTCGAGTGGATCTTCACGGAGCTGCTCGGCGACCGCGGCCTCACCGGCGACGCGGCCCGGGAGTGGCTGGTGGAGCGGGTCGGGCTGATCGCGGCGATCGAGCACTTCACCGCAGTCCTCGGCTCGTGGATCCTCGACGCCGACGCTCTCGACGCGGCCGGGGCCGACCCGCACATGCTGGACATGCTGCGCTGGCACGGCGCCGAGGAGGTCGAGCACCGCAGCGTCGCGCACGACCTCTACACCCACCTCGACGGGCGGTGGCTGCGCCGGATCCGGGCGATGGCGGTGGCCGGGCCGGCGCTGGCGAAGCTGTGGGCCGACGGCACCCGGCACCTGTGCGCCCGCGACCCGGACCTGCGCGGGACACCGCAGCGCCGGGCCCGGCTGCGCGACTACCTGCGGGACTCCCGGCGTGGGCTGGTGCCCGGCCCGTGGCTGTTCGCCCGCGCCGTGCTGACCTACCTGAGCCCGCGGTTCCACCCGGCCGCACACGGCGACACCGACGCCGCGGTGGCCTACCTCGCGGTCTCCCCCGCCGCCCGCGCCGCCGAGGCGGGGCACGCCGACCCGGCAGGGGGGTCCGCGGCATGAGGACCGCGCTGCTGTCCGCCGCGGGCTCGGCCGCGCCGCCGCCGCACCCGAACCGCGGGGCGACCGCGTTGTCGGTGCTCACCGCGGTGACCCAGACCCTGGCGACGGCCGGTGGCCGGCGCCGTCGCCCGGTCACCCCGGTGGACCGCACCGTGGTCGTCGAGGTGCACGCCGTGCGCCGCCCCTGCCCCGACGTCGCCGAGCTCGACCTCGTCCCGGCGGGCACCGGGCCGCTGCCGGGCTGGCGGCCCGGCGCGCACGTCGACGTCGAGCTGCCCTCGGGGTTGCTGCGGCAGTACTCGCTGTGCGGCGACCCGGACGACCGGTCGGTGTACCGGATCGCGGTTCGGCGGGTGCCCGGGGGCTCCGGCTCGCACGAGGTGCACGCCCTGCGCCCCGGGGTGCGGCTGCGGCTGCACGGCCCGCGCAACGCGTTCCCCCTGGCCGCGGCGCCGTCGTACCTGTTCGTCGCCGGTGGCATCGGGATCACCCCGATCGCGCCGATGGTCCGGGCCGCGCATGCCGCGGGGGTGGAGTGGCGGCTGGTGCACACCGGCCGGGACCGGGCGTCGATGCCGCTGTCCGACGCCCTCGCCGCGCTCGCCCCGGACCGTGTGGTCCGCCGCCCCGACGACGTCGCGGGTGCCCCCACGGCGGCCGAGCTGCTGGCCGGGACCGACCCGGACGCCGCTGTCTACTGCTGCGGCCCGCCGCCGATGATCGAGGCGCTGCGCCGGGCGCTGCCCGCCGGGCAGCGGTTCCACTCCGAGCGGTTCTCCCCGCCCCCGATCCGCGGCGGCCGCCCGTTCACCGTCCGGATCGTCGGCGGCCCGGACGTCGCGGTCCCGGCCGACCGGACCGCGCTGGACGCCGTCCGCGCGCTGCGCCCGGACGTGCCCTACTCCTGCCGGCAGGGGTTCTGCGGGACCTGCCACGTCCGGCTGGTGGAGGGCACGACCGTGGGCGACCCGGCCGGGCCGGGCCTGACCGCGCTGTGCGTCGGGCGGGCCACGGACGGGACGATCGTCGTCGACCTCGGGCGCTGAGGCATGGGGTCCGTACCCTCGTCGGTGATGACCTCGCCCGCACGTCCACCCCGGCGCATGACGCCCGAGGCCCGCCGCGCGCAGCTGGTGTCCGCCGCGCTCGACCTCTACGGCGCCCGCTCGCCGGAGGAGGTGGCCGTCGAGGACGTCACCCGGGCCGCGGACGTGTCCCGGGCGCTGTTCTACCGGTACTTCTCCGGGATGGAGGAGCTGCACGTCGCGGCGCTGGGCAGCGTTGCCGAGGAGCTCATCGACCGGGTCGCGCTGCCCACCGACGGTCCGCTGGACGGGCAGCTCGCCGACGCGCTGGACGTGTTCCTCGACGTCGTCGGCCGGCACTCGCGGGCCTACGTCGCGCTGCTGCGCAGCGGCTCGGTCGTCTCCACCGGGGAGACCGACGCGATGGTGGACGGCGTGCGCGACCACATCGTGGACCTGCTGTGCGTGCGCGGCGGTGTGCCCGACCCGACGCCGCTGCAGCTGATGACGCTGCGCGGCTGGGTCGCGCTGGTCGAGGGCTCGGTGCTGGTGTGGCTGGAGGCGGGCCGGGTGCCGGCCCGCGCCGAGCTGCGGGACTGGCTGGTGGAGCAGCTGTTCGCGATGCTCGGGGTGACCGTCGCCCGCGACCCGGACGCTCAGTTCTCCACGACGCCGAGCGCGTTGGGCACCAGCCGGTAGGCGTCCTCGGACGGGCTGTTCACGACCTGGCCGCGGAACACCATCGTCGAGGAGCCGCCCCCGTCGAGGTTGACGCCGTCGACGGCGCCCGCCCGGCGCAGCTGCTCGGCGGTCTCGGCCAGGGTGATGCCGACCGAGGTCGACTCGCGGCCGTCGGCGGTGAGCAGGATCAGCCGTCCCTGCGCGGTGAGGCCCGCGGCGCTGCGCGGGTCGCGCGAGCGGGCGTCCAGCCCGGCGACGGGTGCACCGTCGCGCAGGATCGGCGACGCCCCCACCGCGGTCCGCGGCGGCGTCCCCGACGCGGCGGTGAGCGCGTACCGGACGGTGACCCGGTCGCCGACGGCGAGCCGTCGCAGCGCGGCGGCACCCTGGTCGCGGCCGGCGAGGACCTGGTCCCCGGCCGGGATCGCTCCCCCACCGGGCGGGCGGACCGCGGTGACCGCGCCGTCGCGGACGACGACCTCGACCCGGTCCGGTGCGCACGGCGCGTTCCGGTCGGTGTCGCTGCCGCACAGCGTGGCGGCCCGGTCGCCCGCCCAGTCGGAGGTGAACAGCCCGATCCCGCCGACGGGCACGGCGTAGGCATTGAGGGTGTCGATCCGGAGGCGGCCCTGCGGACCGGTCGCGGAGGCGTCGAGGGTGAGCCGGTCCAGGCGCGGGGTGCCGTCGTCGTCGACGGCGAGCACGTCGCCCTGCTCGGCGCCGGGGACGCCCGGGGCGAGCCGCCGCCCCGGTGGGACGGCGGAGGTCAGCGCCCGGCCGTCGCGGACCGAGGGCCCGGCGGGGGCGTTGCTGCGCCCCAGGTCGAAGAAGTCGCCGTTGATCGCGGCGGCCGCCCCGCCGCGCTGCGCGTGCGCGGGCACCGAGGACCGCTCCCCGACCGTCGCACCGGTGAGCAGGGTGGCGCGCAGCTCGGCCCGGTTCAGGTCGGCGACGACGACGTCGACGGTCACCGGCCCGGCCGGGGTGTCGACCCGCTCCTCGCGGTGGGTGATGGCGGGGGCCTGCGGGGCCGGGGCGACGGGCGCGTCGGCCCCGGTGGACCCGGTGGACCCGGTGGACCCGGCCGTCACCGTGGACCCGAGCGCCACGGTGGACACGGTCTCCGCAGTGGACGCGGTCTCCGCAGTGGCCCCGCTGGACGCGGTCCCCACGGTGGACCCGGGCGCCGCCGCGGGCACGACGGCCGCGACGGGCGGCGCGACCCGGGCGGGGACCGCGGACGCCTGCTGGGTGACCGGTACCAGCAGCCCGACCACGACCGCCGTCGCCACCGCCGCGCCCCGGCTGCCCGTCCACCCCGCCATGCCCGCACTCCCCCGATCGCCACCCGGCCGGGACCGAGGTGACCACGGCGGTGCGGCGACGGCGCGGGGCGTCACGCGACGGTGGCGCAGGGCCACCCGGTCGGGGTCCGGTGGTCCCCGACGGTGTGAACCGGGCCCCGTGGACCCGGGCCGTGCGTCCGGGGCTCCGCCGATGATCGCCGGGAGTGGAGTGCCGGAGGCAGTGCACCCGTCCGGCCGCTCCCGTCCCGGCGATCACGGGAGCCGGCACGGGGCCGGGGTCCGGTGCGGGGTCAGCGGGTCCGGTGCGCCGCCCCGGGGTGGTCCTTCGCGAGCCGGGCGCCGTCGCCGGTGCCGTACCGCTCGCGCAGGGTGGGGCCGCCCGCGTCGGCGGGGGCGGGCATCCGGCCGCGGCGTCGCAGCTCGGGCACGACGTGGGTCACGACGTCGGCCATCGTCCCCGGGGTGACGGCGTAGGCCAGGTTGAAGCCGTCGAGGTCGGCCTCGTCGGCCCAGCGCTCCAGCTCGTCGGCGACCGTCGCCCCGGACCCGACGACGACCGGCCCGCGCCCGCCGACGGTGATGAACTCCGCGAGCTCGCCGCCCGTCCAGTCGCGGTCCGGCCCGGTGAACGACGCCAGCGCCGAGCGGGTCGCGTCGGTCTGCACGTACTCGAGCTTCTGCTCCGGCGACGCACCGGCCAGGTCGACGCCGGACCAGCCGCCGAACAGCGCCAGCGCCGCCGACGGGTCGGTCAGCTCCAGGTACTCGGCCAGGGTGGCGTGGGCGGCGTCGTCGGTCTCCCCGGCGATCGCGGTGAGCATCGCGAACACCTTGACCGAGCGGGGGTCCCGCCCGGCGCGGGCGGCCTCGGCGCGCACCGCGTCGACCGAGCGGCGGACCACCGCGGGCGACGGGCCGGACACGAAGACGGCCTCGGCGTGGGTGCCGGCGAACCGGGCGCCGCGCGGCGACGCGCCCGCCTGGAAGATCACCGGGGTGCGCTGCGGGGACGGCTCGGACAGGAACGGGCCGGGCACGTCGAACCAGCGGCCGTGGTGGGCGATGTCGTGCACCCGGTCCGGCTCGGTGAACACGCCGCGGTCGCGGTCGCGGACCACGGCGTCGGTGTCCCAGGAGCCCTCCCACAGCTTGTAGCAGACCTCCAGGAACTCCTCGGCGAGCTCGTAGCGCTCGTCGTGCGGGATCTGCCCGGACCGGCCGAGGTTGCGCGCCGCGGAGTCCAGGTAGGACGTGACGACGTTCCACGCGACCCGGCCGCGGGTGAGGTGGTCGAGGGTGGTGAACCGCCGGGCCAGCGCGTAGGGGTGCTCGTAGGCGACCGAGACGGTCACCCCGAACCCGAGCCGTGAGGTCACCCCGGCCATCGCGGGGACCAGCAGCAGCGGGTCGGCGAGCGGGACCTGCGCGGCGGCGCGGACGGCCGCGTCGCGGGAGCCGCCGTAGACGTCGTAGACGCCGAGGACGTCGGCGAGGAACAGCGCGTCGAAGCCGCCGTCCTCCAGCATCCGGGCGAGCGAGGTCCAGTGGTCGAGGTCGGTGTAGCGGTGCCCCTCGTCGGACGGGTGACGCCACAGCCCCGCGGACTGGTGGCCCACGCAGGCCATGTCGAAGGCGTTGAGCAGGATGCGGCCGGTCATGCCACCACCTTCTCCCGGGTGGTGCGGAGCCCGCCGCGGTGGGTCTCGGGCAACAGGACGGTGGAGACGATGCAGATCGCGAACAGCACCCCGAGGTAGGCCCAGATCAGCCACGGGGTCCCGCCGCCGGCGTAGAGCAGCGCGGTGGCGATCAGTGGCGTCGCCCCGGCGAGGACGGAGCCGACCTGGTAGCCCAGCGAGGCCCCGCTGTAGCGCAGCCGGGTGTCGAACAGCTCGCCGTACCAGGCGGCCTGCGGGCCGTACATGGCGTCGTGGAACAGGTTGACCAGCACGACCATCGCGACGACGACCAGCACGGTGGACCCGGTGTCGAGCAGCAGGAAGAACGCCCCGAGGAACAGCGGCGCCCCGATCGCGCCGAACAGGTAGACCGGCTTGCGGCCGACCCGGTCGGACAGGACCGCCCACAGCGGCGTGGAGAACAGCCCGATCGCCGACGCGATGATCACCGCGGTCAGGCCGGCGCTCTCGGCCGCGCCGGAGTCGCCCCGGGCGAGGTAGGTGAGGGCGAAGGTGGTCGCGAGGATGTAGAGCGCGTTCTGCGCGATCCGGCTGCCGACGGTCAGCAGCACGGTGCGCCAGTCGGTGCGCAGCACCTCCAGCACCGGACGGCGGGCCAGCGTCCCGGCGTCGCGGGCGGCGGTGAACACCGCGGGGTCGGCGAGGGTGAGCCGGATGGCCAGCCCCACCACGACGAGCACCGCGCTGAGCAGGAACGGGATCCGCCAGGCGCCGGCGAGGAACGCCTCCCTGCCCGCGATCGCGAGCACCGAGGTGTAGACGCCCGAGGCCAGCAGCATCCCGGCCGAGGAGCCGATCTGCGGGAAGCTGCCGAACAGACCGCGCCGACGCTCGGTCTCGGCGTGCTCGACGGCCATCAGCACCGCACCGGCCCACTCCGCGCCGACGGCGAGCCCCTGGGCCAGCCGCAGCACCACCAGCAGCACGGGGGCCAGCAGCCCGACGGTCGGGTAGGTCGGCAGCAGCCCGATCAGCGTCGTCGCGACGCCCATCAGCACCAGCGACCCGACCAGGACGGCGCGGCGGCCGATCCGGTCACCCAGGTGCCCGGCGACGACGGCGCCGATCGGCCGCGCGCCGAACCCGGCGGCGTAGGTCGCGAAGGAGGCCAGCACCCCGGTGGCCGGGTCGGCGTCGGTGAAGAACAGCGGGGCGAACACCAGCGCCGCGGCGGTGGCGTAGAGGTAGAAGTCGTACCACTCGATGGTGGTCCCGACGAGGCTGGCGACGGCGGCGCGGCGCGGGGTGGCGCCGGGCGTCGCAGGAGGGGGCGTCTCGGGAGGGGAAGCGGAAGGGGAACTGGACACGGGTGACCTGCCGGTGTGAGGCGGAGCGGGGGCGTCGGGGGCGGGTCAGCGACAGGCGTGCGACGACAGGCGGCCGTGGTCCAGCCACCGCCGCCGGGTCAGCTCCGAGTGCTCCACGTCGCCCACCCGAGCAGACCGCCCCCGCCCGGCGCAACGGAGCGGGACCGGGGTCACCTCCGCCCGGCCACCCGGGCGTGCAGCCGGACCCAGTGCCCCGCGTCGAGGTCACGCGGCAGCGTCCGCGGCCCGAGCCCGCACTCGCGCGCCCAGTCCCGTGCCAGCGCACGGCCGAAGCGTCGTCCCACGACGTCGACCACCCCGCGGCCACGGCCGGTGAACACCGCGTCGACGATCCGGTGGTGGTCCCGGGGCCGGGCGTCGAGCAGCGGCACCTCCCGGCGGGCGATCTCCAGCACCCCGCCGTCGACGGCCGGGACCGGCCGGAACGCCCTGGCCGGGACCCGGGCGTGCAGGGTGAAGGTGAACCACGGCCACCAGCGGGCGGTGAGGGCGCTGGTGCCTCCGACCGCGGCCCGCTTGCGGGCGACCTCCCACTGCACCAGCACCAGCGCGTGCGCCCAGCGCGGGTTGGCCAGCAGGCGTCGCAGTAGTGGGGTGGTCAGGGCGAACGGGACGTTGGACACCACGTCGACGGGCCGGTCGAGGCGGACGTCGAGCAGGTCACCGTGGACGACGGTGAGGGCGTCGCCGAAGCGTCGTCGCAGGCGGGCCACCCGGTACGGGTCGAGCTCGACCGCGGTCAGGGGCCTGCCGGGCAGGCGCAGCAGCGCGGCGGTCAGCGCGCCGTCGCCGGGGCCCAGCTCCAGCAGTGGCCGGGGCGGGTACCCGGCGACGACGGCGGCCATCGCGGCCGGGACGGCGTCGTCGACGAGGAAGTTCTGGCCGTGCTCGTGACGGCCGAGCGGGCGTGGCAGAGGGGATCGCACAGGGAGGCTCCCGGGTGGGGAGCCGGGGGCGCGGCGGGGCGCCGCCCGGCAGGGGTACGAGGACCGGCTGCTCGGACGGCGGCGCCAGGAGATCGGCAGGGATCAGGTGTGGCGCCGCCGTCGGGCGACGCGCAGGCGTATCGAGGCCACGGGCCGACGGTAGGGGCACCGGGGGCACCGGCGCACCCGGATTTCAGTCCGTCAGGTCGGCGGGCGGGGCGGGCCAGTGCGGCAGGACGTGGCCGGGGTAGTCCTCGGAGACGGTGTCGGGGAAGGCGGGCGGGCGCTTCTCCAGGAACGACGTGACGCCCTCGGCGACGTCGCGGCCCTGCGCGAGGTGCGCGATCGCGGCCGAGTCGGCGCGGTGGGCGTCCCACGGGCTGGGCGCGCCGAGCATCCCCCACAGCAGCTGCCGGGTCAGCGCGACCGACACCGCCGAGGTGTTGTCGGCGATCTCGCGGGCGATCGCGTACGCCGCGCCGAGCAGCTCGTCGTCGGGCAGGACCCGGGAGACCAGCCGGCCGTCGAGGGCCTCGGCGGCGTCGAACACCCGGCCGGTAGCGGCCCACTCCATCGCCCGGGAGACCCCGACGATCCGGGGCAGGAACCAGCTCGACGCGGCCTCCGGGACGAGCCCGCGGCGGGCGAACACGAACCCGAACCGTGCCGAGGCGCCGGCGAGACGGATGTCGGCGGGCAGCGTCATCGTCGCCCCGATGCCGACCGCGGGCCCGTTGACGGCGGCGATCACCGGGGTGCGCAACGCCGCCATCCGCATGGTCACGGTGCCGCCGCCGTCGCGGACGACGCCGCCGATGGTGCCGACGCCCGCCCGGTCGGCGGCGCGCTGCGGGTCGGTGGGGTCGAACGAGGAGCCGCCGCGGCCCAGGTCGGCGCCGGCACAGAAGCCGCGGCCGCGGCCGGTGAGCACGATCGCGCGGACGGTGTCGTCGGCGTCGGCGCGGTCGTAGGCGGCGATCAGCTCGCGGGCCATCGTCGCGGTGAACGCGTTGAGCCGGTCCGGACGGTCGAGGGTGATCGTGGCGACCCGGTCGTCGACGTCGTAGGAGATCTCGGTGAAGGCGGGAGCGTCGGTGCTCATGACCGGCGAGTCTGCCCCGCCGCGTCACCCGGTGGTCGGAAACCGCCGGGTGTGCACCGTCACGCCGCCGTCCGGCCGGCCGCCGGCGATGGCGGCCGCCCGGACGCAGGCGTGCGTCCACATGTTGAACTGCACCTCCTTGGCCACGCGCAGCGTGTTGTAGAGCACGTGCGACAGCCGGTCCCCGGGCCGTGCCCAGGACTCGATGTCGAAGCGCAGCATCTCCGGGTGGTCCGGGTCGCGACGGGTGCGGAAGTCGATCCGGCCGGCCTCCAGGTGCCCGTCCAGGGTGACGAAGGAGAACCCGGTGGGCCCGGCGGCGGCCACCCGCACCGGGCCGTCCCACGGGCCGGGCATGCGGATCAGGAACTCGTCGCCGACGTCCATCCCGCCGGGCTCGCCGCGGGTGCGACGGAACACCGCGAACTCCGGTGACCAGCGGTCGGGGTCCGCGCCGAGGCGCGTCATGAGCTCCTCGGGGCTGCACCGGGACCCGCGGATGCGCACGCCGTAGCGCCGGTGCAGCAGGGTGCCGTACCCGTCCGACGGGCGCTGGACGTCGTCGGCGTCGGCGCCCTGCGGCGAGGCGGGAGGCAGGTCCCCCAGGTCCCCGACGACGTCGCTGCGGTGGATCGGCGTGGTGCGCCAGAAGTAGCGCCACGACACCAGCAGCACACCCACCGGCCAGCGGAGCACCGCCGACACCCGGCGGGACCGCCGGTCACCCGTCACCGGGGTGGTCCGTCCGCTCGTCGAGGCCGTCGTGGGGGTCCGCATCGACCACGGGTACCCCCTGTGCGGGATTACATCCGCCGGCAGCGGGGAACGGACCGCCATGACGGTCGGACGTGTCCTGCACCGGGCCGGGTTGCGCGGTGCCCAGCTCCAGTGGTTCTCCCTCGGCTCGGTGGGCTTCGCCATCGCGCTGTGGCTGCGCGCGAAGACCGTGGACCAGGACGAGCGCGGCAACGCCGAACGCCGCGCGGTCTTCGTCGGCCTGTGGCCGTCGATGTTCTGGCTGATCGGCGACGCGATGCGGCGCGAGGAGAAGGGCGCTCGGTCCTGAAGCGCCCCGGCCCCGAGGACCGTCGCGCCGACCTGGACGGGCTCGCCGCACGCGGCGTGAACTTCGACGACGCCGAGACCCCCACCGACTCCCACGACCCGCGCTGGCACGTCGACCACGGCCGGGCGCTGGTCGGCACCGAGCCGCCCGGCGACCCGGTGCCCGACGGCCCCTGGGAACGCGCCTGCGCGGTGCTGCGCGACTACCAGTTCACCGCCCCGAACCGGCTGCGTGGCGTGTTCCGCCCGGCCGACCCGCTGCTGGGCCGCGACATGCTGCTGGAGGGCCGGTTCGGACCGATGCGGTTCCACCTCGGCGTCCGTGTCACCGGTCTGGTCGACGAGACCGTGGACGGCCGGCGCGTCTGGGGCTGGACCTACGAGACGCTGCACGGACACCTGGAGGAGGGCCGGCTCACCTACGAGGTGGTCAAGGACCTCACGACCGGCGACGTCGAGTTCGTCATCCGCGCGTTCTCCCGGCCCGCACACATCCCGAACCCGCTGTTCCGGTTCGGCTTCGGGCTGTTCGGCCGGGCGGTGCAGCTGGAGTTCTACCATCGGGCCGGGCAGCGGGTGCGTGAGCTCGTCGCCGACGCGGCGGCGGGCAGGCCGCTGCCGCTGCCGCAGCCGCTGCCGGGTGCCGACGGTGTGACCGTCGCCCCGCAGAACGCCGGACGGCACTGGACGGACCCGTTCGCCGTGCTCGTCCGGCATCCGGGTGCCTGACCCGGGTGCCCGACCCGGAGGGAACCTGCAGATGGACGACCGGATCCGGCGGCCGAACCCGTTCCGCTGGGTGGCCTACGCGTTCGGCGCCCGGCTGCCGGCCCGCAACCGGCGCTGGGTGCTCCACGACGTCACCACCCGCACCTGGGTGCTGCGCCACCTCGTCCGCACCACGGTCCAGCTGATCCCGCTGCTGGCCCTGCTGTACCTGGTGGTGCCCGGCCCGCCGTGGGTGCGGCTGGGCGCCATCGCCTCGGGCGCGGTGATCGGCTACTTCTACTCGGCGGTCTACACGGTCGAGGCGTGCGAGACCCGGGTGATGAAGGCCGGCTACCCGGTGGGGGCGGCCGCGGCGACCCGGGAGGCGCGCCGCGCAGAGCAGCACGTCGACGCCCGGCTGCGGCACGACCGGGAGTTCGGGGCGGACCGCGAGCGGGACGACCGCCGGGGCTGAGCGGTCGCCGCTTCGGGTCGCGTGCCGCCGGGACCGCCCGCCCGGACAGCGACCACGATGTCGCGGTGCTGTTCGCCGGCGCCCCCTCCCCCGTGTCCACCGAGCTGCTCGCCGGCGACCTCGCCGCCCTGCTCGGGACCGGGGTCGATGTCGTCGACCTCGCACGGGCCGGCCTCGAGCTGCGGGGACGGGTCGCGGGGTCGGGCCGGCACCTCCACAGCGCCGACGAGGTCGCGCGGGTCCGTTTCGAGGTGGACGCCCGGATGCGCTGGATCGAGTTCCGCCCCGTCCTGGAGGAGACGACCCGGTCGTTCCTCGCCCGCGTCGCGCGGGAGGGGTTGCGCTGATGGTCGGGCGCGCGAGCACGGAGGAGTACCGGTACTGGACGGCGTCGACCGCGGTGACGCCCTGTGCCGCGGCGGCCGCACGGGCCGGCGCACGGCACCCACCGTCGGGGTGTCGCACGGCGGCCCGGGGCGCCGGGGGTGGGATCAGGGGATGACGACCGGACCGGTGGTCGGCGCCGGGTCGTCGGCCCAGCGGTGCCCGGTCTCGCGCGGGGTGACGCCGTCCTCGGTCCACGCGGCCAGCAGCTGCGCGACCTTGGCGTGCATCACGGTGCGCAGCCGGTCGAAGGAGTTCTGCGGGTCGTCGTCGACCTCGCCGAGCAGCAGCCACCAGGCCCAGGCGACCGCACCGGCGTTCGCGACGAAGTCCGGCAGCACCGGCACCCCGCGCGCGGCGAGCATGGCCTCGGCCTCCGGGGTCGTCGCGGCGTTCGCGGCCTCGACGATCACGCGGGCGCGGACGTCGTAGGAGTTGTCCGGGGTGATCGCGTAGGAGATCGCGGCCGGCACCAGGATGTCGACCTCGGCCGACAGGATCGCGGTGCGCGGGAGCTGCTCGACGCCGTCGGGCAGCCGGGTGCGGTCGATCTCGCCGTAGCCGTCGCGCAGGTCCAGCAGCGCGGGCACGTCGAGCCCGTCCGCGCAGTGCAGGGTGCCCGCGGCGTCGGCCAGCGTGGTGACCTTCATCCCGGCCTCGTGCAGGTAGTAGGCGGCCGCACCGCCCATCGTGCCGACGCCCTGGATCGCGACCGTGGTGTCGGCCGGGATCTGGCCCCAGGACACCGCGGAGGCCAGGCAGGCGTGCGCGACGCCGTAGCCGCCGATCACGTCGCCCAGCTCGAACCCGCCGTCGACCTCGGCCTTCAGCCCGGTGCGGACCCGCTCCAGGGTGGCGGCCGGGTCGGCGGCTCGGCTGATCGCGGCGTGGTAGCTCTGGCCGAGGCCGAGCTTCTCGAAGACCTCGTCGATCAGGTGCTGCGGGACGCCGAGGTCCTCCGCGGTCACCCAGTGCGCGTCGATCCAGGGGCGCATGGCCTCGCAGAAGCGCTGCAGCACCTCGACGGCGCGCGGGTCCTTCGGGTCGAAGTCGATGCCGCCCTTGGCCCCGCCGATCGGCAGGTCGAAGGTGGCGGTCTTGTTGGCCATGCCGCGTGCGAGGTCCTCGACCTCGGACAACGTACAGCCGGCCCGCATCCGGGTGCCGCCGGTGGCGAGCCCCGCCCGCAGGGTGTGCACGACCAGGTAGCCGACGGCGCCGGTCACGGTGTCGTTCCACTGCAGGCGCATGTAGGGCTCGGGACGGCGGACGACCGGGGCGACGGTGGGCGCCGGGGCGCCGGGGACGTAGGGGGCGGCCGTGGCCGCCGTCTGCGGGGTGCCCCCGGCCGGGTTCTGCATCGTCGTCATGGCGACCCACCTCCTGCTCGTACTGCACCGGTCGTCGCCACCAGGGGCCGTTCCGGTCTCGTCGACACCGCGGACCTCGTCGTCCCCCCGGCGGCAGTCGTTCCCGACCGGTGGCCCCAGGTTGCGGGCGCACCGGGCCCCGCGTCCATTTACGGATCATTCACGCCGCTGTTCACCGTTCCTGCACAGCGCAATAGGCTCGGTCGCATGGAGCTGTCCCTGTCCCGGCTGCGCATGCTGCGCGAGCTGCACCGGCGGGGAACCATCACGGCGGCGGCGGCGGCGCTGCACTACACGGCGTCGGCGGTCTCCCAGCAGCTCGCACAGCTCGAGCGCGACGTCGGGACGCGGCTGTTCGAGCGGAGAGGGCGCCGGGTTCAGCTCACCGACCTCGGTGTCCTGCTGGCCGAGCACGCCGAGGAGATCCTCGCCTCGGTCGAGCGCGCCACCCAGGCGTTGGAGGAGGCGGGCGAGACCGTTGCGGCCAAGCTCACCGCCGGGGTGTGGGCCTCGGTCGCCTCGGGTCTGCTGCCCGACGCGCTGACCGCGCTGGCCCGCACCCACCCCGGTGTCGAGGTCCGCACCCGCGAGCTCGCCCCGGAGGAGACCGCGGCCGCGGTGCGCGACGGCGAGCTCGACCTGTCGTTCGTCATCGACTACTCGAACTACCCGATGACGTGGGACAAGGGCCTGGAGCGGGCGGTCATCGCCGTCGAGCGGGTCTACGCGGCGGTGCCCGCCGGGGCGGTGCCCGCCGCGAGCGTGACGCTGTCGGAGCTGGCCGAGCACCCGTGGATCGTCTCGCCCGCCCGGTCGCACTTCGGGCAGGCGGCCCGCCTGGCCTGCCAGAGCGCGGGCTTCGAGCCGCGGATCGACCACGAGGTCGAGGAGCAGGCCACCGCCATGGCGATGGTCGCGGCCGGGCTCGGTGTCACCCTGGTGACGGACCTGGGCCTGGCGCTGCGCCCGCCGGGGGTCGACATCGTCGCACTCGGCGACGCCCTGACCCGCACGGTGTCGCTGGCCTACCGCACCACCACCGCGCGCCGGGCCGCGGTGCCGCTGGTGATCGAGGCCGTCCGGACCGCGGCCGCACAGAAGGGGCTCGGCGCCGACGCCCCGATCCCGGTGCAGCCGGAGTCGCTCGGCCTGACCTGACCCCGTTCCGCGGCGGAATCCGCGGGACGGTCGAACCGTTTCCGCCGGGGTTCCGAAGAACGGTTGTGCTGACCGAGAACCGGACCGAGGGAAACGGGCCCCTGGCCCTTCCTCCGCGTTCCGTGGCGATCCTGGTGGAACTGCTGGCGATCGCCGCGGCGGTGGCATCGGGGCACCTCGTGGCGGCCCTGGTGGCGCCGGCGTCGTCACCGTTCGTGGCCGTCGGCGACGCGGTCGTGCGGCTCTCGCCGCAGCCGGTGGTGGAGTTCGCCAAGTCCGCGTTCGGGACGGCCGACAAGCCGGTCCTGCTCACCGGCATCGGCGTGCTGCTGGTGCTGCTCGGCGCACTGGCCGGGCTCGCGGCGCGCCGACGGGCCGCGGTGGGGACCGTCGCCGTCGCCGTGCTGGGGCTGCTCGCGGTGGCGGCGGTGCTGACCGGGCCGGTGCCGACCGCGACCGACCTGGCCGCACCGGTCGTCGCGCTGGTGGTGGGTGTGGCGGTGCAGCGGGGGCTGGACCGCCTCGCCCGCCGTCCCGGCACCACCCGCACCGGGGGCGGCGGCGCCCGGGACGGTGACGGTGTCCCCCGGCGCACCGTGCTCGCCGGGGCGTCGGCGGCGGTCGCCGCCGGGACGCTCGTCGTGGGCGGGACCGGCCTGGCGCTGTCCTCCGCCGGCAGCGGGATCGCGGCCTCACGGGCCGCGCTGACCGGCAGGCTGGCCGCGGCGACGCTCGCCGAGACCGCGCCGCCGGTGCCGGCCTCGGCTGCGTTCCCGCAGCTCGGGACCGTTCCGTTCGTGACCCCGAACGCCGACTTCTACCGGATCGACGTCGCCCTGACCATCCCCGCGGTCCGGGCCGAGGACTGGTCGCTGCGGGTGCACGGCCGGGTCGGGCGCGAGCTCGTCCTCACCGCCGACGACCTGCTGCGACGTCCGCTGGTCCAGCGGACGATCACGATGACCTGCGTCTCCAACACCGTCGGCGGGAACCTGGTGTCCACAGCGGACTTCGTCGGCGTCGAGCTGGCCCCGCTGCTGCTGGAGGCCGGCGTCGACCCGGCCGCGGACCAGATCGTCTCCACCAGCCGCGACGGCTGGACCGCGGGCACCCCGACCGCGACCGTGCTGGAGCCCGGCCGCGGCGCGCTGCTCGCACTGGGCATGAACGGCGAGGCGCTGCCGGTCGAGCACGGGTTCCCGGTGCGCATGGTCGTCCCGGGGCTCTACGGCTACGTCTCGGCCACCAAGTGGCTCGCCGACATCGAGCTGACGACCTTCGCCGAGCGCAGCGTCTACTGGCGGGACCGCGGCTGGGCCGAGCGCGCCCCGATCAAGACCCAGTGCCGCATCGACGCCCCGGTCGGGTTCTCCCGGCTGCCGGCGGGACGCGTGCAGGTCGCCGGGGTCGCGTGGGCGCAACCGGTCGGGATCACCGCCGTCGAGGTCCGCGCCGACGACGGCCCGTGGGTCCGCGCCGAGCTGGCCACCGAGGTCAACCCGAACACCTGGCGGATGTGGCGGGCCGAGCTCGACCTCTCCCCCGGCAGCCACACGCTCACCGCCCGCGCCACCGACCGCCGCGGGCTCGTCCAGACCGACGTCCGCGTCGACCCGATCCCGGACGGTGCGACGGGGTGGCCCAGCACCATCGTCACCGTCGTCTGAACCGATTCCCGAGCCGTCGGAAAAAGATCCGGCAATTCTCCGGAACACCCGAACCGACCGGACCCACGATCCGAACAATCAATCGACAGTCCATGTAGGACATACAGTTTCCTCGAAAGGGAATCCAGCCATGCGCGCTTCTCGCACCCTCGCCACCGTCGGTCTGCTCGCCACCCTCTCGCTCGGCCTCGCCGCCTGTGGCGGCGGCAGCGACACCGCCGCCCCGCCGGCCGCGGCCCCGGCCACCTCCTCGGCACCGGCGACGACCGCCGCCGCCGACGGCGTCACCACCAACGCCGACGTCTTCGGCCCGGCCTGCAGCCAGCTGCCGCAGGGCAACGAGCCCGGCTCGCTCGACTCGATGGGCCCGCAGCCGGTCGCCACCGCCGCGAGCACCAACCCGCTGCTGACCACGCTGGTCACCGCCGTCGGCAAGGTCCCCGGCCTGGCCGACACCCTGAACCAGCAGAAGGGCATCACCGTCTTCGCCCCGGCGAACGACGCCTTCGCCGCGGTGCAGAAGCAGCTCGGCGAGCAGAAGTTCAACGCCCTGCTGGCCGACACCACCGCCCTGCAGGGGCTGCTCTCCTACCACGTGACCCCCGAGCGCCTGGACGCCGCGGGCATCGTGGGGAAGAAGACCCTGACCGAGCTGGCCGGCGGTGACCTCACCATCGGCGGCACCGCCGAGGCACCCACCGTCACCGACGGCCAGGGCAACACCGCGAACATCCTCTGCGGCAACATCCCGACCGCGAACGCCACCGTCTTCGTGATCGACAAGGTCCTCATGCCCAAGAGCTGACGACCGCCGCACGACACGACGGGCCCGGGTGCGAACCCCGGGCCCGTCGTCGTACGAACACCCTGCGGTGACGACTGATGTGGCGCATCGAGATCGAACTGGGACCCGGTGAGCGCCCCCTGCGCGTGCGCGCGACCGACCGGACCGGCACGGTGCACACGGAACGAGAACAGGGCTCGATCCCCGACGACGTGACCGGCCTGCACGCGGTGCCGGTCACGCCGTCCGACGGACGGCCCGGTCCCGCGCCGCGCTCCCCCCGCCGAGTCGATCCGGAAGTCGATGCACCCCTCAGACCGCTCCGCCCCGTCGTCCGTCTCCCGCCGCCTGGTGGTCGCGACCCTGGTCGCCGGCCTGCTGGCGGGGCTGTGCGCCGCGCTGGTGCCGTTCGCCCCCGTCGACGCCCGCACGACGACCGTGTCCTGGCCACGGGCGGGCGAGCGGCCCACGTCGACGACGGCGGCGTTCCAGCCCGCAGCGCCGGAGGCGGTGCACGTCGAGGTGCCCTGCCGGGTGCTGCGCGCCGCGCAGATCCGCTCCGCCGGCACCGGGGCCGCGACGACCGTCGTGGGCTCGGAGCGGTCCGGTGCCCCGGGGACCGGGTTCGCCGTGCTCACCGGGGCGGACGAGGAGCTGCGGGTCCAGGTCGGCGGCCGCGAGCTGCTGCGCGCGCCCGTCCCGTCCGGCGACGCCTGCGGGCTGGTCCTCGACACCGACGAGGCCGGGTCCCGGGTCACCCTCGGCGACGGCACCCCGCGCGCCTTCCCCGGCGACATCGTGCGCGCCGTGGCCGCGTTCAGCACCCAGCTCTCCCCCGCCGACGCCGACGGGCTGCGGGTCACCGCGCGGACCGCGGACTGGTTCGCCGCCGCGTCGTCGCCGGCCAAGACGGCGCTGCTCGGGCTGCAGTGGCTCGCCGCCGCCGTCGCCGCCGTGCTGCTGGCACGTCTGGCCGGTGACCGGTTCCGGCGCCGCCGCGGGACGGCCCGGGTCCGGCGGGCCCGGCTGGCCGCGGTGGGCACCCCGGCCGGGATCGGGCGGGCCGCAGCGGACGTGCTCGTCGTCGCCACGCTGGCGGGCTGGACGGTGCTCGGGCCGCTGTCGACCGACGACGGCTTCACCGAGGCCATCGCGCGCAACGCGACCGGCACCGCGACCGGCGACTTCGGCAACGTCTACCGCTGGGGCAACGCCTCGGAGGCGCCGTACACGCTGGTGATCCGGCTGGTCCGGGCGCTGGCCGAGACCGGTGTGGGGCCGTTGGTGCTGCGTCTGCCGTCGGTGCTCGCCGGGATCGCGGTGTGGTTGCTGCTGTCGCGGGTCGCGCTGCCCGCGGTGCTGGCCCGCCACCACCGACGGGCCTGGGTGCGGGGCACGCTCGGCGTCGCGCTGCTGGCGTGGTGGTTGCCGCTGAACCTCGGGGGCCGCCCGGAGCCGTTCGCGGCACTCGCGACGACCGCGGCGCTCTGCTGTGCGCTGCGCGCCGCCGCCCGGCCCGGGCTCCGCGGCGGGACGTGGACCGCAGCCGCCGCGCTGACCGCGGGGCTGGCGCTGGCGGTGACACCCTCGGCGGTGACCGTCGCCGGTCCGCTGGTGCTGCTGGTGCCCGCGCTGTGGCGGCAGGTCACCCGCCACGGCGGCGGGGGGCTCGCCGTCGGGGTCGCGGCGACCGTCGCCGCGGCCGGGATCGCCGCGGCGGGGCTCACCCCGGTGTTCACCGGGCAGAGCCTGTACACGGTCGCGCGGGCCACCGAGATGCACCAGTTCTACGGTCCGGCCACACCGTGGTTCCAGGAGCTGCGTCGATGGGACTACCTGCTCGGTTTCGGCACCGAGCAGGGCGGCCTCGGCCGCCGGGTGCCGGTGCTGCTCGCCCTCGCCCTGCTGGTCGCGGCGCTGCCGCTGGTCGCCCGCGGCGCGCACCGGTGGGGTCCCGGGCTGCGGTGGACACCGGTGCCCCTGGTCGGGCTCGCTCTCGGGTTCGTGCTGCTCACACCGGCACCGTCGAAGTGGACCCACTACTTCGGGACGCTCGCCGGGACCGGGGCGCTCGCCGCCGCGGCGGGGGTGGTGCTGGTGGTGACCGCGGCCCGGCGGCCGGCCGACCCGACCGTGCGCGGCGCGGCCGCCGCCGGGACCCTGGCGGCGGCCGTACTCGCCGCGCTGGCCTTCAGCGGGCGCAACGAGTGGTTCCTGTGGTCCGGCTGGGGCGTGCCGCGCGCCGACGGCCCGTTCACGCCGCTGAACTCGCCGGCGGTGTGGGCGCTGGTGGCGCTCGCGGTGCTGGTCGTGTCGGCCGCCGCGGTCCACCGGGCGGGTCGGCGGGCGGGTCTGGGTGCGGGTCGGCGGGCGGGTCACGGACGGCACCGGACCGGGCGGGACTCCGTGGCCCGCGCCGCGGCGGCGCTGCCCGCCGGGGTGGTCGTGGTGGCCCTGCTCACCGGGGTGTCGGTGGTGGTGGCGTCGTTCGTCGTCGCCCCGGTGCGCCAGGGCGGGGGCTACAGCGTCGGCGGCCAGCTGTGGAGCGAGCTGACCGGCCGAGACACCTGCGGGATCCTCGACCACGTCACGGTCGGGGTCGACGGGGGCGCGCTGCCCGCCGCGGGCGGCGCCGACACCCTCACCGGGTTCACCGAGGGCCGTGGCTGGGTCGACGCCCCGCCGCGCGGCGGGCTCGCCTGGGGCAGCCTCGACGGCGGCCCGGGCTCCACCGGAGAGCTCCGGAGCCGCTGGTTCGCCGTCACACCGGGGCCGCCGGACCGGGTGCTGTCGGTCGACGTCGCCGGGCGGACCGGGCAGGGCAACACCCTGGAGCTGGAGTACGCCCGCGCCGGCTCGCCGGGCCCGGACGGCCGGGTGTCGTTGGACGACACGGCGACCGGTGCCGGCGGCACCTACCCCGCCGAACGGGTGCAGGAGGCCGTGCCGCTGGACCGGTCGGGCTGGCGCACCGTGCGGGTGCCCGTCTCCGCGTTGCCGGTGGACGTCGACCGGGTGCGGGTGCACGCCGTCGACACCACCGTCGGGCCGGGCGGCTGGGTGGCCGCCGCCGCCCCGCGGGTGGTCACCTCGGCGCCGGTGGTGCCGATGCTGCGCGACGCCGACGGGCCGGTCTACGTGGACTGGTCGATCCTCTGGGCGGCGCCCTGTCTGCGCGACCTGCCCGCCGTCCGGGCCGGCCTGGTGCAGACCCCGCGCTACCTGGTCCTGGGTCCGTCGTCGCTGGGGTTCGCCGTGGACGTGTCCTTCGCCGACGTCGCCGGGGGCAGCTTCGCGGCGATGCGCCGCACCACCACCGAGCAGGTCGTCGCGACCCGGATCGACACCGCCGACGTCCCGGGCCAGGCCGACTGGGGTGCGGTCATCCGGATCGACACCGACCTCGCCGTCGACGCCTACGACGTCAGCTCGGCCCCGGTGCGCCGTTGGGGCTGGGAGGGCGACCGGAGCCCGATCGGGTACCCCGCCCTCCCGACACCCTGACGCGCCGTCGGTCGGGGGCGTGTCCGGACACATCCCCGCCGCAGGCCCATCCGCTGGACGGCTCCTTGCTCCGGACCGGGTATCGCGATCGAATCATGCGGTGATGCGCACCCTGCTCGAGCCGTTCTGGCCCGGTCGGCGCACCGTCGCGTTCGACGAGCTGTGTCGGTGGGCCGCGTAGCGACCCCCGGGTCGCCGCGTGGCCGCCCCGTGCATCGCGCGCGGGTACGACGCCCGCGTCACCGACCACCACTCCGGAGGACCCCGTGTCCGTCACCGACGAACTGCTCGAGAACAACGCCCGCTACGCCGAGAGCTTCTCCGGCCCGCTCCCGCTGCCGCCGGCACGCAAGATCGCCGTCGTCGCCTGCATGGACGCCCGGCTCGACGTCTACCGCATCCTCGGCCTGGCCGAGGGCGACGCCCACGTCATCCGCAATGCGGGCGGCGTCGTCACCGACGACGAGATCCGCTCCCTGACGATCAGCCAGCGGCTGCTGGGGACCGAGGAGATCATCCTCATCCACCACACCGACTGCGGGATGCTGACCTTCACCGACGACGCGTTCAAGGCCTCGATCCGCGACGAGACCGGCATCAAGCCGCAGTGGGCCGCCGAGGCGTTCGACGACCTCGACGAGGACGTCCGCCAGTCGCTCGCCCGGATCCGGACCAACCCGTTCATCCCGCACACCGACGCCGTCCGCGGCTTCGTGTTCGACGTCGCGACGGGGCGGCTGAACGAGGTGAAGTAGGCCCGCCGCACCGCCCGTGCGGTCGTCGCACCCGTCGCGGCGGGTGCGACGACCGCGGCCCGGGTACGACCGTCGGTGGGCCTCCACCGGGGCCGCGGGGGTCAGGACGGCAGCAGCACCAGCACCGCCGCCCCCGGTGCGCCGGCCTCGCCCAGCAGGTAGGCCGTGCGCTCGACACCGCCCAGGCGTACCCGGGGCCGCCCGAACGCGCCGACCCCGCGGCACTCCCACAGCGGGGCCCGCTCCGGGGCCTCGGCGTGCAGGACGTCGCGGACCCCGCGGGTGCCCGGGCCGGCCGGGTCGAGGTCCGAGGCCATCCGGAACCTGCGGTGCAGTGCGGTGAGCAGCTCGTCGGGGTCGGGGCCGAACCGGGCACGGGCCGCGGGGTCGGCGGCCAGCTGCCACAGCACGTGCCGGCGTCCCGGATCCCCGTCGGCCGGACGGCCGATCGCGGCCTCCCAGGCGTCGTTCACCGCGACGACGCCCAGCTGGGCGTCGAGCAGCGCCGCCGGGTCACCGGGCCAGCTCGCGAGCACCGGCAGCAGCTCCTCGGGCGCCGTCGCCGCCGGGGCCGCACCGTCGCGGGACAGCCGGACCAGGTGTGCGACCCCGGGGGCGTCGATGCCGAGCACCCGGCCGACGGCGGCGAGCACCTCGTCCGAGGCGGTCACCCGGCCCTGTTCGAGCCACGTGTACCAGGTGAGACCGACCCCGGCGAGCGCCGCGACCTCCTCGCGGCGCAGCCCCGGCGTGCGGCGTCGGCCGCGGTCGGGCAGGCCGACCGCGGCCGGCGCGACGCGCTCACGGTAGGAGCGCAGGCAGGCGCCGAGCTCCCGGCGGCGGTCGGTCGTCGTCGCGGGCCGCACACGCGTCGACGCGGATCCTGTCACCACGGGTACCCCCATCGGTTCGCTCCTGGTCCGAGCCCGGCCGCCGGCGGACGGTGGACCCCATGATCGGTATCGGTGTCAACCTCGCGGCCGGGCTCGATGATCCCCCACCCGCGAACCTGGTCGAGGAGATCGTGGTGCGGGCGAGGGCGGTGGTCGCTGCCGGGCTGCGCACGGTGTGGCTGCCCCAGGGGTACGGGGCCGACACGCTCACCCTGTACGCCGCCGTCGCCCGCGAGGTCCCCGACGTCGAGCTGGGCGCGTCGGTCGTCGTGGTGCAGCCGCGGCACCCGCGGGTGCTGGCCGCGCAGGCGCTGACCGTGCAGGCGGCGTCCGGCGGGCGGCTCACGCTCGGTCTCGGGGTGAGCCACCCGGGGTTGCTGGAGGTGTACGGCATGCCGTTCACGCGGCCGGTGGCCGCGCTGACCGACCACCTCGACGTGCTCGCCCCGCTGCTGCGCGGCGAACGGGTCCCCGGCTCGTCCGGTCCCGGGTCGGACCCGGCGGACACGGCGGTGCCCGGCGCCACGCCCGAGGTCCCGCTGCTGCTCGGTGCGCTGGGCCCGAGGATGCTGCGGCTGGCGGGTGAGCGGACCACGGGCACCATCACCTTCCTCACCGGGCCGCGGACGATCTCCGAGCACGTCCGGCCGCTGCTCGACGCGGCGGCCGCCGGACGGCCGTCGCCGCGGGTGGTCGTCGGGGTGCCGGTGTCGGCGACGACCGCACCGGACCGGGTGCGGGCAGCGGCCGCGGTCGACTACGCGGCCTACGCCCGGCTGCCGTCCTACGCCGGGGTGCTGGAACGGGAGGGGCTGAGCTCCCCGGGCGGGCTCGTCATCGCCGGGGACGAGGACACGATCGCGGCCGGGATCGCCCGCTACGCCGCCGCCGGCGCCACCGACCTGCTGGTCAGCCCGCTGGGCGACGCCGCCGAGCGGGCCCGCACCGTGGCCGTCCTCGGCCGGATCGCGAGGTCCTGAGCAGTACCGCGCCCGGGCGGTGGCCGTACGCCGGCTGCCCGGTGGCGCCGTGGCGCGCGCTCCCTCGCCCGCCGAGATGCAGCCCAGCGGGCGCACGGGGTCACTCCGCACCCCTGAGCTGCATCTCGCCGTCGTCCCGGGTCCGCCGGGACGCGACGGGCGTGCCGCGTCCCGGCGGACGGGGATCAGGCGACGCGCGGTCGGCGACGCAGCGCCGTGCGGGCCGCCGCGAGCTGCTGGGCCACCTCGGCGGTGATCAGCTCGGCGTGCAGGGCGTCGTTGACGGGGTCGCCGCCGCCACGCAGCGCGCGGTGGCGCCGCACGAGGGCGTCGAGCCCGTCGAGCAGCTGGATACCCGGATCGGTGGTGGGCGGGGTCGGAACGCTCATGGGATGTCTCCTGGTGACGTGGCCGTCGGGGTCGATCGGTCGGGTCGATCGGCCGCGACGACACAGCGTCGAGGAGATCCGCACGTAGTCGATGTGACGCCGCCGGGACAGGACGGTGCGGGTCACGACACCACCCCCGCCCGTCTACCGGCGATCGCAGCGAGCAGCTCTGCGGTGTACTCGTCCTGCGGGTCGTCGAACAGCTCCGCGGTGGGCCGCAGCTCGCGGAGCCGTCCGTCGCGCAGGACGCCGGTACGGTGCGCGACCCGCCGCACCACGGCGAGGTCGTGCGAGATGAACAGGTAGGACAGGCCGTCGCGCTGCTGCAGCTCGGCGGGCAGCTCCAGCACCTGGGCCTGCACCGAGACGTCGAGCGCGGACACCGGCTCGTCGGCGACGACGAGGTCCGGCGAGAGCGCGAGCGCGCGGGCGATCGCGACCCGCTGGCGCTGTCCCCCGGACAGCTCCTCGGGCCGCCGGTCGAGCACCCCGGTCGGCAGCGCGACCCGGTCGACGAGCTCCGCGGCCCGGTCGGCCTGCTCGGCGGCCGACCCGACGGAGAACGCCCGCAGCGGCTCGGTGACGATCTCGCGGACGGCGAACCGGGGGTCCAGGGAGGCGTAGGGGTTCTGGTAGATCAGCTGGGCGCGGCGGCGCAGCTGACGCCACGCCTCGCCGCGGACGCGGGTGACGTCCTCGCCGTCGAGGAGCACCTGCCCGGAGGTGGGGTCCTCCAGGCGGAGCAGCAGCCGCGCCGTCGTCGACTTGCCCGAGCCGGACTCCCCGACCAGCGCGACGGTCTCGCCGCGGGCGATCGTGAACGACACCCCGTCCACGGCGCGGTGGGTGCGCCGCGTCCAGGACCCGCGCGCCCGCGGCAGCGGGAACTCCTTGACCAGGTCGCGGACCTCCGCGACCGGGGTCCCGGCCGTGTCGACGGGCGGCAGCACCGGCGGGGCGGTGATCGCGAGACCGGGGGCCGCGGCGAGCAGCTCCCGGGTGTAGGGGTCCTGTGCCCCGGCGAGCAGCTCGGCCGGGGTGCCCTGTTCGACGACCCGACCGTGCCGCATCACGACGATCCGGTCGGCCCGGTCGGTGGCGACGGCGAGGTCGTGGGTGATCAACAGCAGCGCGGTGTCCCGCTCCCGGCGCAGCGCGTCGAGGTGGTCGAGGATCCGGCGGGCGACGGTCGCGTCCAACGCGCTGGTCGGCTCGTCGGCGACGACCAGCGAGGGTCCGGCGGCGATGGCGATCGCGATGAGCACCCGCTGGCGCATCCCGCCGGACAGCTGGTGGGGGTACTGCCCGGCGCGGGTCCCCGGATCGTCGAGACCGGCCGCGGCCAGCAGCTCGACGGCACGGGCCGCGGCCGTGCGGCGGTCGGCGAGCCCGTGGGCGCGCAGGCCCTCGGCGACCTGCACACCGACCTTCTGCACGGGGTTCAGCGCGACGCCCGGGTCCTGCGGGATGAACCCGATCCGGGCTCCGCGCACCGACCGGTGGGCGCGCTCGGACAGCCCGGTGAGGACGGTGCCGTCGAGCGCGACCGTGCCCGCGGTGACCGACCCTGCGGCGGGCAGCAGCCCGAGCACCGCGGCGGCCAGGGTGGTCTTGCCCGACCCGGACTCCCCGACGACGGCGACGACCTCCCCGGGCGCGACGGTCAGGTCGACGCCGCGCACGGCGTGCACCGTCCCGCCACCGCCGGCGTAGGCGACCTCCAGGCCCGTCACCTCCAGCAGGGTGCTCATGCCGACCGCCTCCACTCGCCGTCCAGGGCCCGGGCGATCCGGTTGACCGACAGCACGGTCGCGGCGATGACCAGGCCCGGCATCGCGCACACCCACCAGGCGACGGCCAGGTAGTTCCGGCCGTCGGCGACCAGCGAGCCCCACTCCGAGGCCGGTGGCGGGGCGCCGTAGCCGAGGAAGCTCAGCGCGGACACGGCGAGGATCGCCAGCCCGAACTCCAGCACCGCGAGCACGGCGACCGGCCCGGCCGCGTTGGGCAGGACGTGACACCACAGCGAGACGTACCAGCGGGTGCCGACGGCGCGGGCGGCCTCGACGTAGAGGGCGCGGCGCACCCGCAGGGTCTCGGCACGCATCACCCGGGCGAAGCTCCCGACGCTCGCCACGCCGACCGCGATCGCCACCTTCACCGTGCCGAAGCCGAGCGCGGTGATGAGTGCGAGCGACAACAGGATCGCCGGGATGGCGAGTAGCACGTCGACGCCGCGCATGAGGACCTCGTCGACCCAGCCACCGGTGAACCCGGCGACCAGCCCGATCAGCCCGCCCGCGACGAGCGCGACGGCGACCGCGATCACCGTGGCCTGCAGTGACAGCGAGGCGCCGTGCACGACGCGGGTCCACACGTCGCGGCCGAGATGGTCGGTGCCGAACCAGTGGCCCGGTCCGGGCGGCGACAGCCGGCGTGCGGTGTCGCCGACGGCGGGGTCGCCGGGGGCGAGCAGCGACGGCACGAACGCCGCGGTCAGCACCAGCAGCACGATCGCCGCGGCGAGCACGAGTCCGGGCCGGGCCCGCAGGAGGCGCCCGAGCCGGGCCGCCGGGCGGCGCGGGGCCGGAACCGGCTCCGGCCCCGCGCCGGGCGCGGGGGCGGGGGTAGCCAGGTCGCGGTCGAGCAGGGTCATCGGGAGCTCCCGGAGGCGACGGCGACCCGCGGGTCGAGCAGCGGGTAGGCCAGGTCGACGAGCAGGTTGACCACGACGAACGCGAGTGCCGCGAACAACACGATGCCCTGGACGACGGGGATGTCCTGCGCACCGACCGAGGCGACGGTGAGCCGGCCCAGACCGGGTCGGGTGAACACCGTCTCGACGACGACGGACCCGGCGAGCACGTTGCCGACGACGTAGCCGAGGACGGTGAGGGCGGGGATCGCGGCGTTGCCCAGCGCGTGGCGCAGGTGCACCGCGGCCTCGCCGACCCCCTTGGCGCGGGCGGTGGTGACGTAGGGCGAGTCCAGTGCCTGGCCGAGGCTCTTGGCCAGCACCTGGGCGACGAGCGCGCCGGTCGGGAGACCGAGGGTGACCGCGGGCAGCACCAGCGACTCCGGACCGCGGTCGCCGACCGACGGCAGCCAGCCGAGGGAGAACGAGAACAGCTGCACCAGCATCAGCCCGACCCAGAACACCGGCAGCGACACCGCCAGCGACGGCAGCGACGCCAGCACCTGCCGCAGCCACGGCGACCGGACCCAGGTCGCCGCGACGGCGACCGCGGTACCCGCGACGACCGCCACGACCAGCCCGGCCGCGGCGATCTGCAGGGTCGGCGGGAGGGCCTCGGCGACGGCGGTCCGCACGTCCTGCCCGCTGACGAAGGAGGTCCCGAGGTCACCGTGCAGCGCGGCCCACAGCTTGGTCACGTACTGCACCGGCAGCGGCTGGTCCAGGCCGTAGCGGGCGCGCAGGGCGGCGAGCTCGGCCGGGGAGACCGGCTCGCCGTCCGACGCCGACGCCATGGTCGCGACCGGGTCACCCGGCAGCAGGTACAGCACGACGAAGCTGACCGTCCACGCCGCCCACAGCACGACGGCGGCGAGCCCGAGTCGGCGCAGCAGGTAGGGAAGGGTCATCGCGCGTCGGACTTCCAGGCGTCGTGGAGCTGGATGCGCGAGGACGCGTCGAACGCGACCCCGTGCGCGTCCGGGCCGACGCCGAGCACGGTGGTGAGTTCGACGACGGGCGCGGTGTCGAACCGCTGCGCGAGCAGCGCCTGCGCCTGCCCGACGAATGCCGCGCGTCGCGCGGGGTCCACCGTCGCGGCCTGGGCCAGCAGCGGTGCCTGCAGCGGCCCGTCGGGCAACCGGTACCGGTTGGTCCCGTCGGTGCCGTAGGTCGACCGCAGGATGTCCGGGTCGGCCCGGGTCAGGTTGCCCCACGCGGCGACGAAGTCACCGCCGTCGAGGACGGCCTGGGTCTCGGCGATCTGGATCTCGCGCAGCTGCAGGTCGATCCCGATCCGGCGCAGCTGCTGCTGGATCAGCTCCAGTGCGGGCTTGGTCGTGCCGATGTTCTGCGCGAAGGTCAGCGGCACGGTCAGCCGCTGCCCGCCCTTGGCGCGGATGCCGTCCGGACCGGGCACCCAGCCGGCGCGGTCGAGGGCGGCGGTCGCGGCGGCCGGGTCGTAGCCGACGAGCGCGGACTGGTCGGCGTAGGACGGCGTCGTCGACGACAGCGGGCTCGTCGCCGCGCGGGTCTGGCTCGGGTACACCGCGGCGACGACCTCGTTGCGGTCGATGCCCCGGCTCACCGCCTCGCGGACGGCGGCGTCGGCACCGAGCGGGGTGCCCTGGTTGAACGTGATCCCGAACGGCAGGCCGGGGTTCGGCCGGGCCGGGAGCTGCACGCCCGCCGCGGTGAGCGGGGCCTCGTCCTGCTGGCCGACGCTGGCGATCGCGTCGACCTCGCCGGACTGCACGCTGCCCGCCCGCACCCCGGACTCGGGGACGACGCGGAACTCGGCCCGGCCGAGCCAGGCCTCGCCGGGGTGGGTGAACAGCTGCGAGCCCCAGTCGTAGCCGGCCCGCTTGGCGAGCACGGTGACGTCGTTCTTGGCGTAGCGCTCGAGAGTGAACGGCCCGGAGCCGACGACGCCCGCGCAGCGCTCGTCGTCGGAGCGGGCGGCGCTGGCCGGGGAGAGCAGGCCGAGGCTGTGGGTGGAGGTGCCCTGCAGGAACTGCACGTTGGGCCGGGAGAACCGGACGGTGAACTCGGTCGGGCTCGCGACGTCGGTGCCGACGTACCCGGCCAGGTAGCCCTTGGGCAGGCTGCCGCGGGCGCCGAGCGAGCCGACCCGGTCGAAGTTGGCCTTGACCGCGGCCGCGTCGACCGGGGCGCCGTCGGAGAAGGTGGCGCCCTGGCGCAGGGTGAACGTCCACGCGGTGGCGTCGGCGTTCGACGACCAGCGGGTCGCCAGCCACGGCACGATCGCCCCGGTGGACGGGTCCTGGTCGGTGAGCGAGTCGACGATCTGGCGCAGCGAGTAGATCGAGTCGTTGCTCTGCACCTGCTGCGGGTCGGCGCAGCCCTGGTCCGAGGACACCGCGAACACCAGCGTCCCCCCGGGACGGGGCGGCCCGGCGTCGGCACCGGCGCCACCGGCGCCCGACCCGCAGGCCGAGAGGACCAGCGCGGTGGCCGCGAGCAGCACCGCGCAGCGGCCGGCGGGCAGGTCCCGCCGGAACCCGAACCGGCGGCTCACGCCGTCACAGCCGGGGTGTGGCGCTCGCCGAACCGTGACGGGTGCGCGAGACCGAGGTTCTCCCGCAGCGTCGCACCCGGGGTGTAGTCGGTCCGGAACACCCCGCGCTCCTGCAGGATCGGCACCACCCGGTCGACGATCTCGTCGAGGCCGGACGGGCTGACGTGGGAGCCGAGGATGAACCCGTCGGAGGCGTCGTTCTGGACGTAGCGGTCGATCTCGTCGGCCACGTGCTCGGGGGTCCCGACGAACACGGCGCGGTCGAACACGTGCTTGACCGTCTCGCGCAGCGAGTACCCGTGGGCGTCGGCGAGCTCGCGCCAGGCGGCGACCGTGGCGTGCGCGTCCTGGGTCAGCGGGGCCCGGCCCTCGATCCACTTCGGGGCTTCGGGGGTGGGCTCGACGTCGGGCAGCGGCCCGTCCGGGTCGTAGCCGGACAGGTCGCGGTTCCAGACCATCTCGGCCAGCACGATGGAGGTCCACGGGTCGACCTGCTGGTCGTGGATGTGCTCGTGACGCTCGCGGGCCTCGGCGTCGGTGTCGCCGAGCACGACGCCGGCGCTGGGCAGGATCCGCACCTCGTCGGGGTCCCGGCCGGCCTTGCGGACCCGGGCCTTGACGTCGTCGTAGAAGGCGCGGGCCTCGTCGAACTTCTGGTACCGGGAGAAGATCGCGTCGGCGGACGCGGCGGCGAAGTCGCGACCGGCCGGGGACTCCCCGGCCTGCAGCACGACGGGGTGGCCCTGCGGGCTGCGCGGGGTGGTGAAGCGCCCGGCGATGTCGAACTGGTTGCCCGAGACCGCGAAGTCGCCGACGTGGCCGTCGCGCAGGAAGGTGCCCGACGCGGGGTCGGCGACGACGGCGTCGGAACCCCAGGAGTCCCAGAGCGCGCGGACCGCGGCGAGGGTCTCCCCGGCGCGCTCGTAGCGCTGGTGGTGGCCGAGGTAGGCGCCGCGGCGGAAGTTCTCGCCGGTGGGGGCGTCGGAGCTGGTGACGACGTTCCACGCCGCGCGCCCGCCGGAGAGGATGTCCAGCGTCGCGAACTTGCGGGCCAGCTCGTAGGGCTCGTTGAAGGTCGAGTTGATCGTCCCGGCCAGACCGATGTGCTCGGTGACCGCGGCCAGCGCGGCGAGCACGGTGAAGGTGTCCGGGCGTCCGACGACGTCCTGGTCGAAGATCTCCCCGCCGCGGGTGCGCAGCCGCAGGCCCTCGGCGAGGAAGAGCAGGTCGAGGCGTCCGCGCTCGGCGGTGCGCGCCCAGTGCGCGAACGACTCCCAGGCGATGTGGCTGCCCGAGGCCGGGTCGCTCCAGACGGTGTCGTGGTTGACGCCCGGGAAGTAGGCGCCGAGCACGATCTGCTTCCTGTTGCTCATGCGGTGGCTCCGGAGAAGGTCGGGACGACGGCGGACCCGGCACCGGCGGCGTAGCGGCTGGCGGGCCTGGGCAGCCCGAAGCGCTCGCGCAGGGTGGTCTCGCCGTAGGCGGTGCGGAACGCGCCGCGGGACTGCAGCTCGGGCACCAGGCCGTCGACGACGGCGTCGAGGTCGGTCGGCAGGACGGCCGGGCGCAGCCGGTAGCCGTCGAGCCCGGCGCGGCGCCAGGACAGCAGGGTGTCGGCGAGCCCGGCGGGGGTGGTGGCGAGGATCGCGGCGTCGGAGGAGAGCGGGTCGAGTGCGTCGAGCCGGGCGAGCCGCTCGCGGGCGGCGCGCCGGGTGTCGGCGAGCACCACGACCACGTCGCCGAGGATGCGCAGCGGCGGTGCGGTGCGGCCCGCCGCGGCCTCGGCGGAGCGGACCTGGGCGACGATGCGGACGGCGTCGTCGGCGTCGTGCGGGGTGGTGGCCACGACGTCGCCGACCCGGGCGGCGAGCAACGCCGGCTCGTAACCGTGGGCCAGTGACAGGACCAGCGGCTGGCCCTGCGGCGGGCGCGGCACGATCGACGGGCCGGCGACGCCGAAGTGCTCCCCGGCGAAGTCGACCCGGTGCAGCTTGTCGCGGTCGACGAAGCGCCCGGTGAGCGCGTCGCGGATCTCGGCGTCGTCCTCCCAGGAGTCCCACAGCCGGCGCACGACCTCGACGACGTCGGCGGCCTCCCCGAACAGCTCGGCGACCAGCGCGCGGGCGGCCGGGGTGTCGAGGTCGGCGCGGCGCAGCCCGGGGACGGTGCGGCGCCCGAAGTGGGCGGCCTCGTCGGCGCGGACCGAGGTCTGCACCCGCCAGCCGGCACGGCCGTCGCTGTCGTGGTCGAGGGTGGCCAGCGCGGACGCGACGTGGAACGGCTCGGTGTGGGTGGTGGTGACGGTCGGGACCAGCCCGATCCGCGACGTCAGCGGGGCGAGGAAGGCGGCGACCAGCGACGCGTCGAGGCGTCCCTGGACCCGGTCGGTGCGTCGCTGTGCCCCGTCGAGGTGGTCCCCGGACTGCAGGCCGAACCCGTCCTCGATCGTGAGCAGGTCGAGCAGCCCGCGCTCGGCGGTGCGGGCGAGGTCGGCCCAGTGGCGCGCGGTGAACAGCTCGCCGGGCCGGGCACCGGGCTCGCGCCAGGCGGCGGGGTGCCAGCCGGCGCCGTCGAGCGCGACGGCCAGGTGCAGCGGCCGGCCTGAGGTGTCCGATGTGGACATGAGGGCATCACTTCCTCGTCACACGGGGTGCGACGGAACGGGGTGGGACGTCACGGGGACGGACGCCACCGCCGACGGAGCGCCGACGGGCGACGCGCAGCGCGGGACAGGGCGGTGTCAGACCCGACAGGTCGCGCCGGCCACCCGCATCAGGTCGACGTGCCGCCGGTACCGAGGGTGGTGCGCGCCGCGCACCTGATCCGCGATCGACCGCATGATGTCCTCCATCGAACCCGGCTGGAGCACCCGCACCCGCTGCTGCGGGGGGTTGCTGCGGCGTCGTCGAGCCGGGTCTCTCGGCCGCTCCGGATGGTGTGCTCCCCGACTGTAGGGAGCCGGTGCCCGATGGTGTCAACCCGCGGAGCCGGCCAGTGATGCCCGCCGCACCGAAGCTCCCGACCGGCGGAATCGCGATGCCGAACCGGCTCCACCTGTCCGGACAGCCCGGTCGCTTTCCTGGGGGGTGGACACCAGGTTGTCCGGAGAGGTGACCACGACGCACCCTGGTCGGGTGACGACGAGCCGACGGAGGCCCTCGCGCCCCGACCGGTTCGCAGGGGGCGCGACCGAGCCCTCCCCCCACCAGCCGGCCCGAGCCGCACGGCGTGCGGTGCCGGTGCATCCGACCGGCCTCGAGCCGTTCTGGCCGAGCCGGCGGGCCCCCGCCTACAGCGAGCTCTGTCGCTGACCGAGCCGTACCGGTCCCCGCTCTCCCGCGGACGGTGACGCCGCACGTCCGGCGTCCGACGCATCCACCGGAACCGGGACCGCCCGCCGGACACCACTCCGGCCCGCCCCCCGTCCTGCATCCCGGCACGCCGTCCCGGCCGGCCGGACCCGGCGCGCTGCGGTCGTCCCGACCGCCCGCCGCCCACCACGGAAGGACCCCGTCCCGCGATGTCCCCGCACGTCCTGCGCCCCGGCTCCCGGGTGCGCACCGCCGCCGTCCTGCTCGCGTTGCTGACCGCGCTCGGACTCATGGCCGGCTGCTCCCGCGCCGCCGAGAGCACCACCGCGGCAGGTCCCACCTCGCCCGCCACCGAGGTCCGCGTCGGCTACTTCCCGAACATCACCCACGCCCCCGCGCTGGTCGGGGTGAAGCAGGGCCTGTTCGCCAAGGAGCTGGGCAGCACGAAGCTCACCACCCAGACCTTCAACGCCGGCCCGGCCCAGGTCAACGCCCTGCTCGGCGGCTCGATCGACGTCGCGTTCATCGGCTCCGGCCCGGCGATCAACGCCTTCACCAAGTCGAACGGCGAGGCCGTGCGCCTGGTCGCAGGCTCCACCTCGGCCGGGGCCCAGCTGGTGACCAGGCCGGACATCACCTCACCCGAGCAGCTCAAGGGCACGATCATCGCGACGCCGCAGCTGGGCAACACCCAGGACATCGCCTTCAAGACCTGGCTCGAGGAGAACAACCTCCCGATCGGGGACGGCCC
The DNA here is from genome assembly GCF_008369905.1 of Pseudonocardia sp. EV170527-09. NCBI lineage: Bacteria > Bacillati > Actinomycetota > Actinomycetes > Pseudonocardiales > Pseudonocardiaceae > Pseudonocardia > Pseudonocardia sp. EV170527-09. Next base: position 10,403 of record NZ_VRMC01000002.1, on the reverse strand, counting down.
GGACGCGGTGACCGTCCAGAACATCGACAACCCGCAGACCCTCGACCTGTTCAAGCAGGGCAAGCTCGCCGGCGGGTGGCTGCCCGAGCCGTGGAGCTCGCGCCTGGTCGACGCCGGCGCGAAGGTGCTGGTCGACGAGAAGTCCCTGTGGCCGGACGGCAAGTTCCCGACCACCGTCGTCATCGCCCGGACCGAGTTCCTGCAGCAGCACCCGCAGACCGTCGAGGCGATCCTGCGCGGCGAGCAGGCCGCCATCTCCTTCATCCGCAGCGACCCGGCGCAGGCCAAGACCGTCTCCAACGCCGCGATCGGCGAGATCACCGGCAAGCCCCTGGCCGCGAACATCCTCGACCGCGCCTTCACCGAGCTGTCCTTCGACACCGACCCGCTCGCCTCGACCTTCCCGCAGCTGGCGAAGGACTCCGTCACCGCCGGCATCGCGCAGAGCGAGGCGAACCTGACCGGTTTCCTCGACCCGACCGCGATCGACGCGGTCCGCACCAGCTCCGGGGAGGCCGCCGTGGACCCGGCCGGTCTCGCCGCCGCGAACTGACCATCCCGACCGACGAGGGGAACCACCGATGACCGTCGACCTCACCACCCGGCGCCCCCCGACCCGCGACACGGCCGTGGAGCTGTCGGGGGTCGCCAAGACCTTCGGCACCGGCCCCGGGGCGGTGACCGCGCTCAACGGGATCGACCTGCGGGTCGGCGGCGGCGAGTTCGTCTGCGTGCTCGGCGCCTCCGGCTGCGGCAAGTCGACGCTGCTCAACCTGCTCGCCGGGCTCGACGAGCCGACCGCGGGCGAGGTCGCGGTGGGGTCCGCCCGACCGTCGTTCATGTTCCAGGAGGCCGCGCTCATGCCGTGGCTGACCGCGCTGCGCAACGTCGAGCTGCCGCTCAAGCTCGCCGGGCACGGACGGGCGGCCCGGCGCGAGCGGGCCGAGGAGCTGCTCACCCTGGTCCGCCTGGAGGGCGTGGGCGGGAAGCGGCCGCACGAGCTGTCCGGTGGCATGCGCCAGCGCGTGTCGCTGGCCCGGGCACTCGCCGCCGCGACCGGACTCGGCGACGAGCCCGGCACCGGCGGGCTGCTGCTGATGGACGAGCCGTTCGCCGCGCTCGACGCCATCACCCGCGACGTGCTGCAGGGCGAGCTCCTGCGGGTATGGCGGGCCACCGGCACGACGATCGTGTTCGTCACCCACGACGTGCGCGAGGCGGTCCGGCTGGCCGAGCGGGTCGTGCTGCTGTCCTCGCGCCCCGGCACCGTGGTCCGCGAATGGTCGGTGCCCGCCGACGGACACGACGCCGAGGCCCAGGCCGAGCTGCACGACGACATCACCGGACGACTGCGGCAGGTGATCACCAGCCATGCCGCGTGAGGACTCCTCGATGACGGTCGTCGACAACGACCGGGACTCCGCCGCCGCGGTCGCCGGGCTCGACGCCCTCGACACCCCGGTCGAACGCACCACCCCGTGGTGGCAGCGGTTCCTGCGGACCTGGCTGCCACCGCTCGTCGCGCTCGCCCTGATCGTCCTGGTCTGGCAGATCGTCTGGGCCTCGGCGATCACGCCGGAGTACAAGCTGCCCGCACCGGGCGCGGTGGCCGAGGCGTTCGGCGCGACGGTCGCCAGCGGCGAGATCTGGTCCATCCTGTGGACCTCGATCAGCCGGGCCGCGCTCGGCTTCCTGCTCGCCCTGGTGATCGCCACCCCGCTCGGCGTGGTCGTCGCGAAGGTGCCGGTGGTGCGCGCGGCGATCGGCCCGCTGCTCACCGGCCTGCAGTCGCTGCCGTCGGTGGCCTGGGTGCCGGCCGCGGTGCTGTGGTTCGGGCTGACCAACACCACGATCTTCTTCGTGGTGCTGCTCGGCTCGGTGCCCTCGATCGCGAACGGCCTGGTCGCGGGGATCGACCAGGTGCCGCCGATCCTGCCGCGGGCCGGCCAGGTGCTGGGCGCGACGGGCTACCAGATGGCCCGCTACGTGCTGCTCCCCGCGGCGCTGCCGGGCTACCTCGCCGGCTGCAAGCAGGGCTGGGCGTTCTCCTGGCGCTCGCTGATGGCCGCGGAGATCATCGCCGCCGGCCCGGCGCTGGGGGTCGGGCTCGGCGCCTACCTGAAGAACGGCGCCGACGTGAACGACATCGTCCAGGTGTTCGCCGCGATCCTGCTGATCCTCATCGTCGGCATCGGGGTCGAGCTGCTGGTCTTCCGCCCCCTGGAGCGACGGGTGCTGCGTGCCCGGGGGCTCGCCCTCACCGTCTGACCCGCCGGTACCCGAGCGGGGCCGTCCGTAGGCACCCCGTACGGACGGCCCCGCTCGTGACGTGTGCCGCCCGGGTGTCCGGACGGGCGATCAGAACCGTTCCCACCAGCCGAAACGCCGTGACCCCAATCCCAACTCCAGAGGTTGGGTTTCGGACGCGGGACGGTTACCGTCACCGTATGTCCGTTCCGGTTCCGCTGACCACGCGCGCGCACATCGACCTCGCGCGCGTCGCGTCGGCGCTCTGTCGGTCCTGACACCGGTCGCGCCGACCGCACCGCCCCGCCGACCGCACCGCCCGGCCGACCGCGGCACCCGACGGTGACCGCGACCGCGCCACCGGCGAACCACGACCGCGGTGCCGGCCCGGCGCCCGGCCCATCGGGACGGTTCCCGCCGGAGTCCACCTCGTTCCGGAGCGGTGCGGTGGCTCCCCACCGCGCCGCCGTACCGGCCCCACCGACGCACCGAACCGCCCGGCAGCACTGATCCCACCGGCCGACGCGAGGGCACCGGTCCCGCCGTGCCGCCCGACGCGTCGAGCCACGGGGTGTCGGCACCGCCGGCGCCCCACCCGCACCCGACCCGCCCGGCGACGGCCCACCCGCACCACACCGCCACGTCCGTCCGGCACCGACCTCCGCACCGGACCTCCGCGTCCGGCATCCGCATCCGGCATCCGCACCGCCCGAGCCGCACCGGCCACCGGGCCGGTCGGGCATGCCCTCCGAGCCCCAGGAGCCCCCCCATGACGACCACCTCCGAACGGGAGCGCACCAGCTCCCCACCCGAGGTCGAGACCCTCCGCACCCGCCACACCCGAGGCCCGGACCGGGTGCCCCGCTGGGTGGTCAAGACCGCCTCCCCGGTCGTGCTCATCGTGCTGTGGCAGGTGCTGTCGAGCACCGGGGTCCTCCCCCGCGACGTCCTCGCCTCGCCCGCGACCGTCGCGGTCACCGCCGCCGAGATGTGGGCCGACGGCGCGCTGCAGAGCGCGGTGGCCGTGTCGAGCGTGCGGGTGCTGTCCGGCATCGCGATCGGCCTCGTCACCGCCGTGCTGCTCGCCACCCTGTCCGGGCTGTTCCGCCGCGGCGAGGACGTGATCGACGCCCCCGTGCAGATGCTGCGCACGGTGCCCGTCATCGGGCTCATCCCGCTGCTGATCATCTGGTTCGGAATCGGCGAGGAACCCAAGATCGCGCTCATCGCGCTCGCCGTGACCTTCCCGCTCTACATGAACCTGTTCGGCGGGATCCGCAACGTCGACGCGACCCTCGTCGAGGCCGCCCGCACCCTGGGGCTCGGCTGGTTCGGCCAGGTCCGCCACGTGATCCTGCCCTCGGCGATGCCCCAGTTCCTGGTCGGTCTGCGCTACGCGCTGGGCACCGCGTGGCTCGCCCTGGTCTTCGGCGAGACGATCAACGCCACCTCCGGGATCGGCTACGAGATGAACACCGCCCGGGAGTTCTTCCAGACCGACGTGATCGTCGTCTGCCTCGCGCTCTACGCGGTGCTCGGGCTGGTGGGCGACCTCGTCGTGCGCACCCTGGAGAGGGGGCTGCTGTCATGGCGACCGGCGTTCAGCGGACGGTGAGCACCACCGCGCGACCCGTGTCGGTCCGTGGCCTGAGCCGGCACTTCGGTGACCGGGCCGTCCTGACCGACCTCGACCTGGACATCGAGCCCGGAGAGTTCGTGGCGCTGCTCGGGGCCTCGGGCTGCGGCAAGTCCACCCTGCTGCGGATCCTGGCCGACCTCGACAACGACGTCAGAGGCGAGGTCACCGTCGCCCGGCGACGGGCCGTCGGGTTCCAGGCGCCGCGCCTGCTGCCGTGGAAGAAGGTGTGGCGCAACGTCGTGCTCGGCCTGCCCGGGCGCCCCGACCGCGCCCGCGCCGAGGCCGCCCTGACCGAGGTCGGCCTCGCCCACCGCACCGACGTGTGGCCCAAGGTCCTCTCCGGCGGCGAGGCCCAGCGCGCGGCGCTGGCCCGCGCCCTCGTCCGTGACCCGGACCTGCTGCTGCTCGACGAGCCGTTCTCCGCGCTCGACGCGCTCACCAGGATCACCGCCCGCGGGCTCGTCGACGAGCTGTGGCAGCGCCACCGGTGCGCGGTGCTGCTCGTGACCCACGACGTCGAGGAGGCGCTCGTGCTCGCCGACCGCGTCCTGGTGATGGACGGCGGCCGGATCGCACACGACGCACCGGTGGACCTCCCTCGCCCCCGCGACGTCACCGACCCCGATTTCCAGCGCCAGCGCGCCGACCTGCTCGGCCGCCTCGGCGTGCACCGACCCCAGGAGCGCACATGAGCATCGAGTTCATCGGCATGATCGGGACCCAGGAGGTCTCGGAGATCCTCCCCGCCGCCGGCCCGGTCCTCGACCCGGCGCTCGTCCGCCGGTTCGCCGCCGCCCACGAGGAGGCCGGCTTCGACAAGGTCCTCATCGGCCACTCGTCGTCCACCCCGGACGGGCTGCAGGTCGCCGCGTACGCGGCCGCGCACACCGACCGGCTCGGCTTCCTCGTCGCGCACCGGCCCGGCTTCACCGCCCCCACCCTGGCCGCACGCCAGTACGCGACGCTCGACCACTTCAGCGGTGGTGGCCGGGTCGCGATGCACGTCATCTCCGGGGGCAGCGACACCGACCAGCGCCGCGACGGCGACTGGCTCGGCAAGGACGAGCGCTACGCCCGCACCGACGAGTACCTCTCGGTCGTGCGCCGGGCCTGGACCGAGCCGGAGCCCTTCGACCACACCGGCGAGCACTACCGGGTCGCCGGGGTCGCCCAGGAGATCCGCCCGCTCGGCCCGATCCCAGTGTACTTCGGCGGGTCCTCCGACGCCGCGTACCGGGTGGGCGGACGGCACGCCGACGTGTTCGCGCTCTGGGGCGAGCCCCTGGCCGGGACCGCCGAGCAGATCGCCAGGGTGCACGACGCCGCCCGCGCCGCGGGCCGCACCGAGCCACCCCGGATCAGCGTGTCGTTCCGCCCGATCCTCGGCGACGCCGAGGAGCAGGCCTGGGCCCGCGCCCACGACGTCCGCGACCGGATCGTCGCCGCCCGCGGCGGGCACGGCTCGTTCACCGGAACCCGGATGCGCGAGCCGGGGGCCCCGGCCAACGTCGGGTCGCAGCGCCTGCTCGCCGCCGCCGAGGCCGGGGAGCTGCACGACCGCTGCCTGTGGACGGCCACCGCGGCGGCCTCCGGCGCGGCCGGGAACTCCACCGCCCTGGTCGGCACCCCGGACACCGTCGCCGCGGCGCTCGCCGACTACGTCGACATCGGCGTCAGCACGCTGCTCATCCGCGGCTACGACCCGATCGACGACGCCCGCCGCTACGGCCGCGAGCTGCTGCCCGCAGTGCGCGCCGAGCTCGCCCGCCGCGGCGCGGCCGCCGGGGTGGGGGTCCCCGCGTGAGCGCACCCGCCACCACCGGCACGGTGTGGACCCCCGAGGGGACCTCTCGCGGCACCGTCACCGTCCTGACCGGCCGGGGCGAGCACCCCGGCCTCTACGCCCGCCTCGGGCGGCGGCTCGCCGCCGACGGGTGGACCCTCGCCGTGCCCGGCCCCGGTGCCGGGGCCGACGAGGTCACCGCCGCACCGGCCGGCGCGACCGGGGCCCGGGTGCTGCTCGGGTCCGACACCGGCGCGCTGCGCGCCTGGGAGCTGGCCGGGGCCGTTCGCCCGGACGGGCTCGTGCTGGCCGGGCTGCCCACGGGCGCCCCGGGCGAGCCGCCCGCGGACCGGGCCGGGGAGCTCGACGCCCGGACCGCCTGCCCGGTGCACCGCGGGCTCCTCGAGTCCGACCCCGACTTCGCCTGGGGCGCGCTCGCGCAGGTCCCGCCCCCACCGCCGTCCGACCCGCTGCCCGACGCGGCGGTGCTGTGGCTGCACGGCGATGCCGACCCGGTCGCCCCGGTCGCCGGGATCCGGTCGCTGGCCCGTCCGGGCGACGACGTGGCCGTCGTCGTCGACGGGGTGCACGACGTGCTGAACGACCAGTTCCACCGGATCGTCGCCGCGCGGCTCGTGCAGTTCCTCGAACGCCTCGCCAAGGGTGCCCGCTTCGCCGAGGACGCGCCGCCCGCCGCGGCGGGGCCCGCCCGGTCGCGCCGCGCCGCACCGCTGAACGTCTCCGCGCGGCTCGACCACGCGATGCGCGCACTCGCCGAGCTCGTCGCCGCCGACGGTGCGACCGTCACCTGCGACGCGATGGCCCGCGCCCGAGGTGTCCCGCTGAACTCCCTGGTCAACGTGATGCTCGCGCTGCGCCGGGCCGGTCTGGTGACCAGCCGTCGCGGCTGCGAGGGCGGCTACCGGCTGGCCCGCCCGGCCGCGGAGATCACCGTCGCCGACGTCGTGCGCGCCACCGAGGGCTCGATCGCCTCGGTCCGCGACACCGGTCCGGCCGCCCCGCTGTGGGCGGACCTGGAACGCACCGTCGCGGACTTCCTGACCACCCGCACCCTGACCGCCCTGGAGGGCGATACCCGGTGACCACGCACCCGCACGGGACCGACCCGTTCCACCCCGACCTCGCCCCCACCCCACCCGACCACGCCAGGGTGCACCTGGTCCGCGGCTCGGAGCTGTCCGCGGACACCGCCCAGACCAGCGGGATGTCCCGCCGCGAGGCGGTGAGCGGGCGGACCGTCGGCTCCTCGAAGCTCTGGACCGGCGAGACCCACGTCGCCCCCGCCACGAACTCCGGCGACCACCACCACGGCGAGGCCGAGACCTCCATCTACGTCGTCTCCGGACGGCCCCGGTTCGTCTTCCACGACGGCACCGGCGAGGTCGTCCTGCAGACCGAGCCCGGTGACTACGTGTTCGTGCCGCCGTGGGTCCCGCACCGCGAGGAGAACCCCGACCCCGAGGTGCCGGCCGTCGTGGTCATCTCCCGCAGCACGCAGGAGGGGATCGTCGTGAACCTGCCCTCGCTCACCCCGCTCACCGACCCGGAGACCACCCCGTGACCCGCCGTCCGCTGCTCGCCCTGCCCGCCCTGCTCGCCGCGCTGGCGCTGCTGCTGACCGGCTGCTCCGGCGCCGCCGACGACGGCCCGGTCGACCTGTCGCAGGTCACCCTGCGGGTCGGTGACCAGGCCGGCATCCAGCAGGCGCTGCTCGACGCCTCCGGCGCGCTCGACGGCGCGCCGTACCGGGTCGAGTGGGCGCAGTTCCCGGCGGCCGCGCCGCTGCTGGAGGCGCTGCGCAGCGAGGCGATCGACGTCGGCGTCGCCGGCGACGCACCCACCCTGACCGCGCTGTCCTCCACCGACCGCATCAAGATCGTCGAGGCGACCCGCTCCCCCAGCCAGGGCGGGCTGGCGCTGCTCGTGCCGAAGGATCGCCGATCCGGTCGGTCGCCGACCTGCGCGGGAAGACGGTCTCGCCGACCACCCAGGGCAGCATCGGGCACTACCTGCTGTTGCGCGCGCTGGAGGAGGCCGGGGTGCGGCCGGACGAGGTCACCATCTCGTTCCTGCAGCCGGTCGACGCCGCCGCCGCGATGAACTCCGGCGCGATCGACGCCTGGTCGACCTGGGACCCCTACACCGCCGTCGCCCAGCGGGAGTCCGGCGCGCGGGTCCTGCGCGACGCGAAGGGCCTCGGTACCGGGCTGACCTTCCTCGACGCCAACACCGCGGCGCTGGACGACGCGGGCACCCGCGCGGCCCTGACCGACTTCACCGAGCGCTACGGCCGTGCGCTGCAGTGGGCCCGGGAGAACTCCCGGGAGAACGCAGCGATCTACGCGGAGCTGACCAAGCGGCCCGCCGCCGTCGCCGATCTGATGGCGCAGCGGGCGCTGCGCGACACCCAGCCGCTGTCGCCGGAGCTCGTCGCCGAGCTGCAGGGGGTGGCCGACCGCTACTCCGACTACGGCGTGCTGCGCAACCGGGTGGACGTGGCCTCCGCGGTCGAGGACCTGCGCGCCCCCTCCGGCTCCTGACCCGGCCCGCCCTGCCCCACCGCTGGGTGGGGCGGGGCCGGTCCGTCCTGCCGCGCCACGGCGGGCGCGGCGCGGTTCACGTGCGGTAGTCGGCGGCGAACGGCACGGACCTGCCGGCGCCGGTGTCGACGGCGGTGACGCCGTCGGGCGGGGTCCACAGGCCGCGCTCGCGCAGCACCGGCATGACCCCTTCGCCCATCCACCACGCCTCCTCCAGGTGGGGGTAGCCGGAGAGGACGAACTCGTCGATGCCGGCCTCGTGGTACTCGGCGATCCGATCCGCGACCTCGGTGTGGCTGCCGACGAGTGCGGTCCCGGCACCGCCCCGGACCAGGCCGACACCGGCCCACAGGTTCGGCGCGATCGTCAGCTCCTCGACCGAGGTCTTGACCCCGCCGTGCAGCGCGCGCATCCTGCGCTGGCCCTCCGACTCGCTCGCGGCCAGGCCCGCCTGCACACCCGCGATGGTCTCGGGGTCGAGCGCGTCGAGGAGCCGGTGAGCCTGTGCCCACGCCTCGGCGGCGGTGTCGCGGGTGATCACGTGCAGCCGGATCCCGAAGCGCACGGTGCGCCCGCGGTCTGCGGCGAGCTTGCGGATCCGCTCGATCTTCTCGTGGACCGCCTGGACCGGTTCACCCCAGGTCAGGTAGACGTCGGCGTGCTCGGCGGCGACCTGGGCCGCGGCCGGTGAGGAGCCGCCGAAGTAGACCGGCGGGACCGGGTCGGGCAGCCGCGACAGCGACGCCTGCTCGACCCGCACGTGCTTGCCGTCGAGGTCGACGGTCTCGCCGCGCCACAGCCGGGTGACGACCGAGAGGAACTCCCCGGTGCGGGCGTAGCGGGAGTCCTTGTCGAGGAAGTCGCCGTAGGCGCGCTGCTCGCGCGACTCGCCGCCGGTGACGACGTTGAGCAGCAGCCGGCCGCCGGAGTGCCGCTGGAAGGTGGCGGCCTGCTGGGCGGCGAGCGTCGGGGAGATCGACCCGGGCCGGAACGCGACGAGGAACCTCAGGCGCTCGGTGTGGGCCACGAGCATCGCGGTGGTGAGCCACGCGTCCTCGCACCAGGCGCCGGTCGGGGTTAGGGCACCGTCGAACCCCGCCTGCTCCGCGGCGCGGGCGACCTGGGTGAGGTAGCCGATCGAGGCGGGGCGGAGGGCGCCGGCGGAGCCGGTCGCGTTCCCGTGGCCTCCCCCGACGAGATGGCGGCCGTCGCCCATCGTGGGCAGGAACCAGTGCAGCGTGACTCCCATCCGGCAGACGGAACAGGGCCGCACCGGCCGGCGCAAGTCGGTGGGGACGACGGTCACACTACGCTCCACAGTGGACCGTCCAATCGGCGGGACACCTGTCCGGACGCCCAGGAACCGGCCTCCCACCAGGCAGGACGCCGGTGATCCGGGTCGCCGACGCCTTGGGCAGCGGCGCCGGTCGCGGCTACCGTGGACCCGTGACCGGATCGGTGCTGTTGACCACGCGGGGGCATGTCGACCTCGCGCGCGTGGCGTCGGCGCTGTGTCGTCGCCCGCTCCGCCGCCGCTGAGGCCGCGCACCCACCGACCCGGATCCGCTCCGCGCCCGCCCCACCGGGACCGCCTCCGAGAGCCACCACCGAGGGCCACCACCGGCCGGCTCGTGGGCCGACCGACGGAGCGGACCTGCCCGTGCGACGAGCCCCGCAAGGCGGTGACCGTCCGCCCCCCAACCCGCCGCCACCGCGCGACCGTGCCCGGCGCACTGCCGGCCCCACCGGAAGGAATCCGAATGATCGTGTCAAGCCGCGGTAGCGGGTTCCGGGGTTCCACAGATCAGGTAGCTGCCTAGTTCGCGAAAAGTGGGTCTGAGCTGGGGGAATGCCGGTTGGCCCGGTGACGGGGCGTGTCACTAGGTGTGATGTCCAGGGAGGTTGTCCCGTCCGGGGGCGGTGAGTCTGGCTGACAGACGAAGGCCTCCGGTTGTGAAGTGGAGCTGTCTAGGAACCGCTTCACCCACCGGAGGCCTTCGTGTCCCACGCTAACGCCGCTCTGACCCCGCGCGCCCGGCTGCGGCTCGCTCAACTCGTCGTCGAGCACGGCTGGACCCACACCGCGGCCGCGACAATGTTCATGGTCTCCGCGCGGACCGCCAAGAAGTGGTCCGACCGCTACCGGGCCGAGGGGCCGGCGGGGATGGCCGAC
>NZ_VRMC01000029.1:0-63098 GCF_008369905.1 Pseudonocardia sp. EV170527-09 | reverse complement strand
GTCGGCCATCCCCGCCGGCCCCTCGGCCCGGTAGCGGTCGGACCACTTCTTGGCGGTCCGCGCGGAGACCATGAACATTGTCGCGGCCGCGGTGTGGGTCCAGCCGTGCTCGACGACGAGTTGAGCGAGCCGCAGCCGGGCGCGCGGGGTCAGAGCGGCGTTAGCGTGGGACACGAAGGCCTCCGGTGGGTGAAGCGGTTCCTAGACAGCTCCACTTCACAACCGGAGGCCTTCGTCTGTCAGCCAGACTCACCGCCCCCGGACGGGACAACCTCCCTGGACATCACATCTAGGGCCGGGCCGCCGCCCTGCTGTGTCGAGGGCCGGGCCGCCGCCCGGCTGTGAGCCCCCGCGCAGCCGCCGCCTACCCTCGGCCCCATGAGTGCCGACCGGGTGAAGGTCGCCGTCGTCTTCGGCGGCCGCAGTTCCGAGCACGCGATCTCGTGCGTGTCCGCGGGCAGCGTGCTGACCCACCTCGACCCGGAGCGGTTCGAGGCCGTCCCGGTCGGGATCACCCCGGACGGCGCGTGGGTGGCCGGTCCGTCCGACCCCGCCCGTCTGGCGATCTCCGGCCGGGAGCTCCCCGAGGTCGACGGCGCGGCCGAGTCCCTGGTGCTGCCCGGCGAGCCGGGTCGCGGCCTGGTCCGCCTCGACGCGCGCGAGGCGCTGACCTCGGTCGACGTCGTCTTCCCGATCCTGCACGGCGCGTTCGGCGAGGACGGCACCATCCAGGGGCTGCTGGAGATGGCCGGCCTGCCCTACGTCGGCGCGGGCGTACTGGCCTCCGCGGTCGGCATGGACAAGGAGTTCGCGAAGAAGCTGCTCCGCGCCGAGGGGCTGGCCGTCGCCGACGGTGTCGTGCTCCGCCCCGGCACCGACATCGGGTTCGCCGACCGTGACCGGCTCGGGCTGCCGCTGTTCGTGAAGCCGGCCCGCGCCGGGTCCTCGATGGGGGTCACCCGGGTCACCGACCCGGCCGCGCTCGACGCGGCCGTCGCCGAGGCCCGCCGGCACGACCCGAAGGTGCTCGTCGAGGCGGCCGTGCCCGGCCGCGAGATCGAGTGCGCGGTGCTGGAGTTCCCCGACGGCAGCGTTCGCGCCAGCCTGCCCGCCGAGCTGCGCTACACCGGCGAGTTCTACGACTTCGAGTCCAAGTACCTCGACACCTCCGACCTGCAGATCCCCGCCAAGCTCGACGACGAGATCACCGAGTCGCTGCGCTGGAAGGCGATCACCGCGTTCCGCGCGCTCGACGTGCAGGGGCTGGCCCGGGTCGACTTCTTCGTCACCGACGACGGCGACATCACCGTCAACGAGGTCAACACGATGCCCGGTTTCACCCCGAGCTCGGCGTTCCCGAAGATGTGGGCGGTCACCGGCCTCGACTACTCCGAGCTGCTCAGCACCATGATCGACACCGCACTGGCCCGCGGGACCGGGCTGCGGTAGCTAGCGGACCCGCACCGGCTGCGGCGGAAGGGTGTCGACGACCGCGTCGGACACCGCCTGCAGCGGTCCCGGGCCGGTCTCGGTGGGTGCGGACAGCTCCAGGTACACCCCGCGGTCGACGACGGCGTAGGTCGTGGCGAGCGCACCCGGCGGCGTGTCCAGCGGCAGCCAGCTCACCCCGTTGACCACGATCAGCGGCGAGGTCGGCCCCAGCTGGGCGGGCCGCTCGGTGCCGCAGCGCAGCACCACCGGCTTGGGCTCGGCGACCCAGGCCCGCGCGCCGGGGACCGGCGGGTCGATCTCGCGCGGTGCGAGGTCGCCGGTGTCACCGGGGAGCCCGGTGGGCAGCGCCCGCAGCACCGCCTCGCATGACGGCGACGACGCCTGCGGTGCGATCCGTGTCGGCAGTTCCAGGGGACCGGTGTCCGGCCCCGTCGTCAGGCGGGCCCAGACCGCGAGCCCCGCCACGACGACGGCGAGCAGCAGGGGCAGCGCGAGTGCCACCACGACCGGTGGTGACACGCGTGCCCCTGCCACGTCTGTCCCCGTCTCAGCTCAGCTTGACCACGGGGCAGGTGAGCGTCCGGGTGATCCTGTTGACGTTCTGCACCCGGGCCACGACCAGCCGGTCGAGCTCGTCGACGTCGTCCGCCTCGGCGCGCACGATCACGTCGTACGGGCCGGTGACGTCCTCGGCCGAGACGACGCCCGGCAGACCCCCGATCTCGGAGGCGACCGAGGCGGCCTTGCCGACCTCGGTCTGGACGAGGATGTATGCCTGCACCACGGCGTGCCCCTTTCCGGTAACTGCCGACCTGCCGGATGGTTGACGGCAGGAATGTCGGACGCAGAACCTACCGGAGGCCGCCCCCGTGTCCCCATCCGCGATCACGCCCGAGGGCGGTTCCGAGACCGGTGTCTCACTCCGGGAGGTCGGTGAGTTCGCACTGATCGACCGGGTCACCACGGACCGTGTCCAACCGGCTACGACGGAGCTCGGTCCCGGTGACGACTCGGCCGTCGTCACCGCGGCCGACGGGCGGGTCGTCGCCTGCACCGACGTGCTCGTCGAGGGTGTGCACTTCCGGCTCGACTGGTCGAGCCCCGAGCAGGTCGGACGCAAGGCCGCGGCCGCGAACCTCGCCGACATCGCCGCGATGGGGGCGGTGCCCACGTCGCTGCTGGTGGGACTGGCGTGCCCCTCGTCGACGCCCGCGGCGCAGCTCGAGCAGCTGGCCGACGGGCTGTGGGCCGAGGCCCGCTCGACCGGGGCCGGGCTCGTCGGGGGCGACCTGACCTCGGCGCCGGTGATCGTCGTCTCGGTGACGGCACTGGGGGACCTGCAGGGCCGCTCGCCGGTGCTGCGCTCCGGCGCGCGGCCGGGTGACCGGGTGGCGGTGTGCGGGCGGCTGGGCTGGTCCGCGGCCGGGCTGGCGGTGCTCGGTCGTGGGTTCCGTTCCCCGGCGGCGCTGGTCGACGCGCACCGGGTCCCGGAACCGCCCTACTCCGCGGGTCCGCAGGCCGCCGACGCCGGCGCCACGTCCATGATCGACGTCTCGGACGGCCTGCTGGCCGACCTCGCGCACGTCGCGCGCGCCTCGAAGGTGACGCTGCGGCTGCGGTCCCGGGCGTTCACGGTGCCCCTGCGGCTGGCCGAGATCGCGTCCGCGCTGGGCCTGGACCCGCTGCGCTGGGTCCTGACCGGCGGTGAGGACCACGCGCTCGCGGCGACCTTCCCCGGCGACGCGCCGTTGCCCGAGGGCTGGACCGAGGTCGGGGCCGTCGGGACACCGGATGCCGAGGGCCCCGGGGTCACCGTCGACGGCCGCCCCTACGACGGCGACGCCGGCTGGTCCCACTTCACCCGCTACTGACCACGGCCACCGACCGCGGCACGCGCACACGACGACGGCCCGGCCCCTCGGTGAGGGACCGGGCCGCCGGAAGATCGGGGCTCAGGCGCCGCGGCGCCAGAACAGCAGCGCCCGGCGCAGCCGGTTGCGCAGGCTGGGGTGACCGGGGACCGACCGCTGCGGGGCCGGGAACTGCCGGAACTCCGCGGGCGGCGGGATCAGGTGGGCCGCCGGGAGGGTCGGCGGGTCCATCGCGACCAGGGTCTGCGGGAAGTGGCGCGCATCGGGCGACGGGGTCTTCTCGGGGTGCACGGTCGTCTCCTCCACGACCGGTCCATCGCTCGCGGTGGCTCGATCGTTACCGACCAACTGCTGCATCTCCGGCCTCCTCACGGTCTCGGGCGGGGTACATCGCCGGGTCCCGTACCCGCCGGGGCCGGGGTCCCTCCGCGCGTGCCGCATCCGTGACGGGCCACCGCGGGGCCCCGGAGGGGAGCGCGGGGCGGCGGTGCCTGCCCACCCAGGGTACCGACGTGACGTGTGCCGGAGACGTGTGCGGTGGCTCACCAGGCGGGCCGTCGGGCACCCGGGTGCTCGCTACGGTGAATGCCGAGCAGGCGGGACGAGTGGACGGAGCGGGCGTGTCGGGGCTGGTGGCGGTGGTGGCGTGGGCCGCCCTGGTGGGATGGATCGCCGCCGGCGTACTGCTCGTGCTGGCCCACCGGCGGCTGGAACGGCTGGAGCGGGAGCACACCGCTCGCAAGTGGGACATCGTCGCGCTGCGTGCGGAGCTGCGGGCGCTGCACCGGCCACCGGACGACGGCTCCCGACCTGCCGGTGGCTCCCGCCCGGTCGGCGGCGACACCGGGTCCCCGGTCCCCGCCGGCGGAGCGCCCGGACGTACCCGGACGGCCGGCGCCACGGCATGGCGCCGGTCGCACCGGCGCCCGGAGGGCCGCACCCGGCGGGGCCCCTCCTGAACGGGCGTCGTCAGGCGGTGACCCGCGACGACGACAGGGTCACCGCCACGTCGAGCGCCGACCGGCCCTCGGGGTTCAGGTCGAGCACCACGAGGTCGGTCGCACCCGCCTCACCGAACCGGGCGAGCTCCTGCGCCAGGTGCTCCTCCGATCCGGCCACCACCGTCTCCTCCGGCCCGCGGAGCCCGCTGCGGTCCAGCAGCGCCCGGTAGCTGGGCAGCGTCCCGACGGCGGCGAAGTCCTGCGCGACCGACTCCAGCATCCGGTCGGGGTCGGTGGTCACGCCCACCACCACCGAGACCACGACCCGAGCGGTGTCCGGGAGCGCGGGCCGCAGGTGGTCCCGCACGAACTCCGGACGGACCCAGGTCACGACGGTGCCGTCGGTCAGCTCCCCGGCGATCTCCAGCATCCGGGGGCCGAGGGCCGACAGCAGCACCCGCGGCGGCGACACCGGCCGCGGCAACGTGAGCTGTGTGTCGACGTCGAGGAACCGGCCCCGGTGGGTCACCCGCTCCCCGTGCAGCAGCGGGATCAGCACCTCCAGGTACTCCCGCGTCCGGGCGGCAGGCGCGTCGAACGGCAGCCCGAGCTCACCGGTGAGGTAGGGGGCGTGGCCCGGGCCCACCCCGAGCGTCAGCCGGCCGTCGAGGGCCGCCTGCGTGGTCAGCGCCTGGGTGGCGAGCGCGACGGGATGCCGGGGACCGGTCAGGGTGACCGCGGTGCCGAGTTCGGCGGGCCCGGTACCCGGCTCCGCCGCGGCGAGCAGGGTCAACGGGTCCCAGCCGCCGGGCATCTGGTTGGCCCAGACCGCGTCGAGGCCCCTGCGGCCCGCGTCGAGCACGGTGTCCCGGACGGCGGCAGGGCCGTCGGGGGTGAGGTTCAGGGTTCCGATCCGCATGGTCACCAGTGCAGCCGCGCCGCGCCCGGGGAACCAGACCGGAACAACCCGCACAGCGATCGGCGTTCGTGATCGACAGAGGCCGGGGAGGGTGCGGGATGGAACTGCGCGGGTTGCGCTACTTCGTGACGGTGGCCGAGGAGCTGCACTTCGGCCGGGCCGCCGAGCGGCTGCACATCGTGCAGCCCGCGGTGAGCCAACAGGTGGCCCGGCTCGAACGCGAGCTCGGGACCCGGCTGCTGGACCGGTCCTCGCGCCACGTCCGGCTCACCCCCGCCGGGCACCGGGTGCTGGCCGCGGCCCGGGAGGCCCTGGCGGCGGCGGAGCGGGTGCGTGCGGTCGTGGACGCGCCGGCGACCCGGATCCGCGTCGGCACCGCGCCCGGGCTCACCGGTCGTCTGGAGCTGGCGCTGCGCCGGCTGCAGGAGTGCACCCCGGATCTCGAGGTCCAGCTGTTCGACCTGCCGGTGCCCGAACGGCTGTCGGCGGTGGCCGACGGCCTCCTGGACCTCGCGGTGGCCCGGGGGGAGCCGTCGGGACCCGGCCTGGTGGTGCACCCGGCGTGGAGCGAGCAGCTGCACGCGGTCGTGTCCGACCGGCACCCGCTGGTGCGCCGGTCCTCGGTGCGGCTGTCGGCGCTGGCCGCGGCCGGGCCGTTCCGGCCGCCGTGCCGGGACACCGACCCGCCCTGGCACGACGCCCTCGCCCGGACGGTCGCCCCGTCCGGGGCCCGGATGGGCCGGCCGGTCGGGGTGGGCGAGGCCGTCGTCGCGGAGATGGGGGCCGATCCCACCGGGTGGACGCTGCTGCCCGCCGGGCGGGCAGCGGCGTCCGGGGCGTCGCGGGTGCGCGAGATCCCGCTCGACCCTCCGGTGACGGTCACCGGGTCGGTGGTCGCGCCGTCGTCGACGACCGCGGGCTGCCTCGCCGCGGTCGTCGACGCGTTCCGCGACGCCGACCTCACCGATCAGGCGTCGGCCTGACGGGGCACCGGGCCCGGCGCCGCATCAGCGCCGGGGGACGGCCGCCCCGCGGATGCTCGCGTCGAGCAGCTGCACCGGGTGCAGCAGCGGGACGTCGGCGACGTCCTCGCTCGGCAGGTACTTCCCGATCTGCAGCAGGCAGCCCGGGTTGGCGGTCACCACGACGTCGGGCTTCGCCTCCCGGATCCTCTCCGCCTTCCGCACGCCCAGGTCGGCCGCCGCGTCCGGCTTGACCATGTTGTAGATGCCGGCCGAGCCGCAGCACAGCGACGCCTCGGCGATGTCGACCAGCTCCAGCTCCGGGATGGTCCGCAGCACCTCGCGGGGCTGGCTGCGCACACCCTGGGCGTGCCCGAGGTGGCAGGCGTCGTGGTAGGCGACCCGGCCGGGGACCGGGGTGCGCGGGGCGCGGGGGCCGCCGTCGTCGTCGCGGGAGTACAGGTCGGCGAGGACCTCGTGCACGTCGCGGCAGCGCGCCGAGAAGGCGGCGGCGCGGTCCTTCCACTCCGGGTCGTCGGCGAGCAGGTGGCCGTAGTCCTTCATCGACGAGCCGCAGCCCGCGACGTTGGTGACGACCGCGTCGACGTCGAGGGTCTCGAAGCGGGCGATGGTGCGCCGGGCCCGGTCCAGGGCGGACTCCTCGCGCCCGGCGTGCACCTCCAGCGCGCCGCAGCACTGCTGGTCGCGGGGGACGAGCACGTCGCAGCCCTCGGCGGAGAGCACCCGCACGGTGGCCTCGTTGACCCGGTGGAAGAACACGTCCTGCACACACCCGGTGAGCAGCGCGACCCGGGCCCGGCGGGTGCCGACGGCCGGGGTGTGCACCGGGAGCCGCGCGAAGGCCTCGCGCACCGAGACCGGCGGCAGCAGCGACTCCATCGCCGCGAGCTGCCCGGGCAGCTTCTCGGCGAGCCTGCGGATCGCGGGCACCTTGCGCAGCTGCTGGTAGAGCGCGCCGGGCAGGGCGGCGGCGCGCAGCCGTCGCTTGTAGGGGAACAGGGAGAAGATCGCGTCGCGGAACAGCCTGTCCGACGCGCTGCGGGGCACGTTGCGCTCGATCTGCGGGCGCACCGACTCCAGGAGCTTGTCGTACTGCACCCCGGACGGGCAGGCGGTCACGCACGCCATGCAGCCCAGACAGTTGTCGATGTGCTCGGTGAACGGGCCGTCGAGGGTGATGTCGCCCTTCTCGGCCAGGTCCATCAACAGGATCCGGCCGCGCGGGGAGTCCATCTCCTCGCCCCACAGCACGTAGGTGGGGCAGGTCGGCAGGCAGAAGCCGCAGTGCACGCAGTCGTCGAGCAGCTCGCGCTGCGGCGGGTGGACCGGGTCGAACGCGCTCGGCCCCTGCTGCGGGATCTTGGTCTCGGCCGCTCCGGCGGGGGTGCCTGCGGGCTCGTGGGTGCTCGTCATGCGTGCCTCACATCCAGGGGGCGAAGCGACCGGCGGCGAACCGGGCCTCGGGGTCGAGCTGGTTCTTGATCGCCTTCAGCAGCGCGAGCGCGGACGGCGCGGGGCCCCACGCCGGGGCGTCCAGCGCCTCGGGGCGGTCGCGCAGCATGCTCGTGCCGCCGACCGCGGCGACGGCGTCGTGCACCTCCGTCACGGCGGCCCCCGGCACGGTGACGGTCGCGACGCCGGTCGCGAGCCCGGCCGTGACGGCGGTGGCGGGAAGCTGCTCCACCAGCGGCGCCAGCCGGGCCGGGGCGCACCCGATCCGGACGACGGCGCCGCCGCGGGCGGGCCCGTCGGCGTCGCCGCCGGCATGCGGGCCGTCGGTCAGCGACGCGTGGGCGTCCCACGCGTCCGGACCCACCTCCCGGGCGTCGGCCCCGAGGAGCTCGCGCAGCCGCTCCACCCGCGCCGGCAGGGTCCCGGCCCCACCCTCCAGCCGGACCAGCAGACGTCCCGGGTCACCGGAGACCCACTCGACGGCGATCGGCTCCAGCGGGCTGGCCATCAGCTCCAGCACCCGCGACGCGGCGTCGGCCACCGGGCCGTCGACGGCCACGCAGGCCACCGCCTTCGGGACCGGGTGCAGCCGCAGGACGACCTCGACCACCGGGCCGAAGGTGCCGTGGGAGCCGTGCAGGAGCTTGGCCATGTCGTAGCCGGCGACGTTCTTGATGACGTGCCCACCGGAGCGGACCATCGTGCCGTCCGCGAGTACCGAGGTGGTGCCGATGACCAGGTCCCGCAGACCGCCCCAGACCAGGGCGGACGGGCCGGCGTCGGCGGTGGCGAGCAGCCCGCCGACGGTGGCGCCGCGGGCGACCCGGGCGGCGTCGAAGGCGAGGCGCTGGCCGTGCTCGGCCAGCTGCTCCTGCAGCGCACGGACCGGGGTCCCGGCGTGCACCGAGACGGTCATGTCGCCGGGGTTGTGGTGGATCACCCCGGACAGCCCGGAGAGGTCGAGCGTCGCGGCGACGTCGTCGTCCGCGCGCCCTGCCCAGCCGGCGGCGGTGCCGGCGCCGGTGATCGCGAGACGGCCGGGGGTGTCCAGGACGGCGTCCCGGACCTCCTTGGCCGAGGTGGGGCGCAGCGTGGTGGGAGCGGCGCGTGTCATGTCGTCGGGCCCTTCCGGGTCTCGTACGGGTCGGTCGGACAGGTCGGCCGGAGGGGTCACAGCCGTTCGATCAGGCCCGCCTCCTCCAGCGGGTGCGGGCGGTAGCGCCCCGGCTTCTCGCCGCACAGCCGCGGGGTCGGCAGGAGCTTGCCGGGGTTGCAGATGTGGTCGGGGTCGAAGCCGTCGCGGATGCGGCGCATGACGGCCAGGTCGTCCTCGCCGAACATCCGCGGCATCGAACAGGCCTTGTCGGTGCCGATGCCGTGCTCGCCCGACAGCGACCCGCCCATCTCGACGCACAGCTCCGCGATCCGCGCCGACAGGTGCTCGGCCTCGTCGGTCTGGCCCTCGGCGGCGGAGAACAGGACCAGCGGGTGCAGGTTGCCGTCGCCCGCGTGGAAGACGTTCGCGACGCGCAGCCCGGCCTCGGCGCCCATCTCGTCGATCCGTTCGAGGATCTCGGCGAGCCGGGTCCGGGGGACCACGCCGTCCTGGACGATGTAGTCCGGCGAGATCCGGCCGACCGCGGCGAACGCCGCCTTGCGGCCGCGCCAGATGTTCGCCCGCTCCTCCGGCGATCCCGCGATGTGCAGCCGGGTGCAGCCGTGCCGGTCGCAGATCTCCTTGACCAGCGCGAACTGCTCCTCGCACTCCTCGACGGTGCCGTCGAGCTCGACGACGAGCGCGGCCGGGGTGTCGAGCGAGTAGCCGGCACCGGTGGCGCCCTCGGCGGCCTCGATCGCCAGCGCGTCCATCATCTCGACCGCGGCAGGGACGATCCCGGCCGCCACGATGTCGGAGACCACCTGGCCCCCCGCCGACACGGACGGGAAGTCCGCCAGCAGCGTGCGCATGACCTCGGGGGTGCGCAGCAGCCGCACGGTCACCTTCGTGACGATCCCGAGGGTGCCCTCCGACCCCAGGAACACCCCGCGCAGGTCGGGCCCGGACTGCTCCATCGAGTCCGACCCCAGGGTGACGACCTCGCCGTCGGGGAGCACGACCTCCATCGACAGCACGTGGTTGGTGGTGAAGCCGTACTTCAGGCAGTGCGCGCCGCCGGAGTTCTCCGCGACGTTGCCGCCGATCGTGCACACCTGCTGGCTCGACGGGTCCGGCGCGTAGTAGAGCCCGTGGGGCGACGCGGCCGCGGTGATCTCCAGGTTGGTGACGCCGGGCTCCAGCACCGCGCGCCGGTTCTCCGGGTCGACCTCGAGCACCCGGTTGAGCCGGTTCAGCCCGATGACGACGCCCTCGGCCACCGGCAGCGCGCCGCCGGACAGGCCGGTACCGGCGCCGCGGGCGACGAACGGGATCCGGTGCCGGGCGCAGATCCGTACACAACCGGCGACGTCGTCGGCGGTGCGGGGCAGCAGGACCAGCTCGGGGACGACCCGGCTGCCGGTCAGGCCGTCGCACTCGTAGGTCCGGGTCCGGACGGGGTCGTCGAGCACGTCCGCGGCACCCAGGAGGGCGACGAACTCGTCGTGGATCGAGCGGGCCAGAGGCATCGCTGGACTCCCTTGCTGCGCGTGGCGGGGCTCACGGGAGGGTACGTCGACACGGTGACGCCACGCCTGTTCGACGTCACGGACAGGGTCCGCGTCACTTCCGTGATGCGGAAAAGATAATCCACTGGTAGAAATGCGACCAGTTCCGACATCCACACGGAGAGGGTGGTCACAGATGGCCGACACCGCCGGCCTGCAGGTCGACGAGCACCTGAGGTCCTTCGTCGAGGGCGAGCTCCTGTCCGACGTCGACCTCACGGCGGACGACTTCTGGGCGACCCTCGCGCGGCTCCAGGAACGCTTCGCTCCGAAGATCGCCGACGCACTGGCCCGTCGCGACGAGATCCAGGCACGTATCGACGAGTGGCACCGCGAGCACGGCACCGGCTCGGTCGAGGACTACGAGAAGTTCCTCACCGACCTCGGCTACCTGCTCCCGGAACGGTCCCCGACGATCGACGTCGACCGGGTCGACCCGGAGATCGCCGAGATCCCCGGCCCGCAGCTGGTCGTGCCCTCCACCGTGCCCCGCTACGCGCTCAACGCCGCCAACGCGCGCTGGGGCTCGCTGTTCGACGCCTTCTACGGCACCGACGCACTGCCGCGGGACCACGAACTCGCCCCCGGCTACGACGAGCGCCGCGGCGCCCAGGTCGTCACCGCCGCCGACCAGCTGCTCGACGAGCTGTTCCCGCTCGCGAAGGGCAGCCACGCCGACGCCACCGCCTACCGGCCGTCGACCGACGGGCTCGTCGTCGACACCGCCGCGAACGGCGCGGTCGGGCTCGCCGACCCCGCGCAGTTCGCCGGCTTCCGCCCGGTCGACGGCGACGGCCGCGGCGCCGTCCTGCTGACCCGCAACGGGCTGCACCTGGAGATCACGATCGACCCGACCACCCAGGTCGGCACCCAGCACCACGCCGACGTCGCCGACGTCGTGCTCGAGTCCGCGGTCACCACGATCGTCGACCTCGAGGACTCGGTCGCGACCGTCGACGGCGAGGACAAGGCGCTGGCCTACCGCACCTGGCTCGGACTGCTGCGCGGTGACCTGACCGCCGAGTTCCGCAAGGGCGGGAAGACCGTCACCCGGCGGGTCAACCCGGACCGCGAGTACACCGCGGCCGACGGTTCCGCCCTGACCCTGCCCGGACGGTCGCTCATGCTGGTCCGCAACTGCGGCCACCACATGACCACGAACGCCGTGCGCACCGCCGACGGCAGCGAGATCGCCGAGGGCGTCCTCGACGCGCTGGTCTCGGCCGTCTCCGGGCTCTACGACCTCCACGGCAAGGGCCCGCACACCAACTCCCGCGCGGGCAGCGTCTACATCGTCAAGCCCAAGCAGCACGGGCCCGAGGAGGTCGCGCTCACCGTCGAGCTGTTCGGCGCCGTCGAGGAGGCCCTCGGACTGCAGCCGAACACCCTCAAGATCGGCATCATGGACGAGGAGAAGCGGACCTCGGTCAACCTCTCCGCCTGCATCGCCGAGGCCGCGAACCGGGTCATCTTCGTCAACACCGGCTTCCTCGACCGGACCGGCGACGAGATCCACACCTGCTTCGCCGCGGGCCCGGTCCTGCGCAAGGGCGACATGAAGTCGACCACCTGGCTGAAGACCTACGAGGACCGCAACGTCGACGTCGCGCTCGCCGCCGGGTTCGCGCACACCGCGCAGGTCGGCAAGGGCATGTGGGCCAAGCCCGCCGCGATGGCCGAGATGATCGAGCAGAAGATCGGCCACCCGAAGGCCGGTGCGAACTGCGCCTGGGTGCCCTCGCCGACCGCCGCGACCCTGCACGCGCTGCACTACCTGCGCGTCGACGTGCACCGGGTCCAGGACGAGATCGCCTCCCGCCCCACCGCCGACCGTCGCGCGCTGCTCGAGGTGCCGGTCACCGACGCGTCGTCGCTGTCGGCCGAGGACGTGACCCACGAGCTGGAGACCAACGCCCAGTCGATCCTCGGCTACGTGGTGCGCTGGGTCGGCATGGGCATCGGCTGCTCCACCGTGCCGGACCTGGAGGGCGTCGGGCTGATGGAGGACCGCGCCACCCTGCGGATCTCCGCCCAGCTGGTCGCGAACTGGCTCCAGCACGGCGTCGTCGACGAGGCGGTCGTGCGCGACACCTTCGCCCGGATGGCCGCCGTCGTCGACGAGCAGAACGCCGGCGAGGACGGCTACCCCGCGATGGCCAAGGACCTGGAGTCCAGCGAGTCGTTCCAGGCCGCGCTGGAGCTGGTGTTCAGCGGCGCGACCGAGCCGAACGGCTACACCGAGCGGACGCTCACCCGCTGGCGTCAGCGGGCCAAGTCCGCGGCCTGAGGCCGCATCACCACCGTCGACGACGACGCCCCCGGGACGGGTTCCCGGGGGCGTCGTCGTGATCAGGGAGGACGAGGATCGTGAAGCCGTGGATGCGGCCCGCGCTGGTGCTGTTCGGCGTCGGCTACGGCGCCAACCAGTTCAGCCCGCTGATGGTCATGTACCGCGAGCAGGGCCACTACTCGGCGACCGTGGTCGCCGCGTTCTTCGGCGTCTACGTGCTCGGTCTCGCCCCGGGGCTGCTCCTCGGCGGGCCGGCGTCGGACCGCTGGGGGCGGCGCCGGGTGCTGCTGCCCGCCACGGCCGCCTCGATCCCGGCCAGCGCCGTCATCGCGCTGGGGGCCTTCTCCGAGCCCCTCCTCTACATCGGACGGCTGCTGTTCGGCCTGTGCATCGGCGTCGCGATGGCGGTGGCGACGACCTGGGTCAAGGAGCTGTCCGGCGAGGGCGAGGGTGCGCGGCGGGCCGCACTCGCACTCACCGCGGGATTCGGCCTCGGCCCGCTGGTCGGCGGGCTGCTCGCGCAGTTCGCGCCGCTGCCGATGGAGCTGCCCTACCTGGTGCACATCGTGCTCATGGTCCCCGTCACCTGGTGGCTCGTGGCCGCCCCGGAGACGGTCGAGCCGGGCCGCTCCCGGTCCTGGCTGCGCGACCTGCGGGTGCCCGCCGCCGCGCACCCGCGCTTCCGGTGGCTGGTGCTGCCCGCCGCGCCGTGGGTGTTCGGCGCCGCCGCGCTGTCGTTCGCGGTGCAGCCGACCGCGCTCGGCGACGCCCTCGGCGGCTACGGGCTGCTCGACGCGACCCTGCTCACCGCCGTCACCCTGGGCTGCGGGTTCCTCGCCCAGTCCGCCGCCCGCGCCGTCGACGCCCGCTCGCCGCTGGCCGCCACCCGGATCGGGCTCGCGCTCGTCGTCGCCGGGACGGTGGTGGCCGCGTTCGGCGCCGCCGGGCGCAGCGTCCCGGTGGCGTTCGTCGCGGCCGCGCTGCTCGGTGCCGGCTACGGGTTCGTGCTGCTGTCCGGGCTGCAGGAGGTCCAGCGGATCGCCGCGCCGGAGCACCTGGCCGGGCTCACCGCGGTGTTCTACTCGCTGACCTACCTCGGGTTCCTGCTGCCGATGTTGCTCTCGGCCCTGACCGGGGTCGCGGGGTACCCGGTGCTGCTGCTCGTCGTCGCCGGGGTGCAGGCGCTCTGCCTGGTCCTGGTGTGGGTCGGAGCGCACCGGGTGGCGGAACCGGTCCCCGCTGCTGATCCGCTCGACGCGCGCTGATCCGCTCCGCGCGCGCTGATCCGCTCGGCGCGCGCGTCCGGACGCGCGCGGGCGACGGATCACCGCGCGCGGAGCGGATCATGCTGCCGGCCGCGGATCCACCTGATGTCCACCTCCGGGCGGAGGCGGGTGCCGGCCCGCGCTCGTAGCGTCGGGCGGGTGACCACCACCACGGATTCCGACGCCACGGACCTGCCGCGCCTGCCGTTCCCGCGCCACGACGTCCTCGACCTCCCGCCGCAGTTCGACCACCTGCGGGACCGGTCCCCGATCACCCCGGTCCGGACCCCGGCCGGCGATGTCGCGTGGCTGGTCACCGGCTACGACGAGGCCCGTGCCCTGTTCGCCGACGACCGACTCGGCCGCAGCCATCCCGCGCCGGAGCGAGCCGCGCGCATCTCCGACTCGATGATCTTCGGTGGGCCCAGCGGCGACTCACCGGAGACCGAGCGGAGCAACCACACCGCCATGCGCAAGCTGCTCGCGCCCGCGTTCTCGGCGCGGCGGATGCGCAGGCTGTCCGATCACGTCGCCGAGCTGGTGCACGGCCGGCTCGACGTCGTCGAGGCCGCCGGGCCCGGCTGCGACCTGCACGAGCTGTTCTCCTTCCCGCTGCCGGTGCTGGTCATCTGCGAGCTGCTCGGCGTCCCCTTCGACGACCGCGAGGAGTTCCGTCGCTGGTCCGGCGAGCTCGGGCTGCTCCACGACCGGCCCCGCGCCGAGGCCGCGGCGCAGGCGTTGTTCGCCTACGTCCGCGGCCTGATCGACCGCAAGGACGACGAGCCGGGGGAGGACGTGCTCTCCGACTTCGCCGCGCTCGGCTCGGCGCCGGAGCAGCGCGACCGGCTCGCCGCGCTCGGCGCCGGCCTGCTGTTCGCCGGGCACGAGACGACGGTCGGGCGGATCGACACCGGCGCCGTCCTGCTGCTGGACCGGCCGGGGGAGTGGGCGGCGCTCGCCGCGGACCCGGAGCGGGCCGCGGGCGCGGTCGAGGAGGTCCTGCGGCTGGCCGTGCCCGGCGGGGGCAACGGCGGCATCCCGCGCTACGCCCACGCCGACATCGACATCGCCGGGGTGCACATCCGTACGGGCGACGCGATCCTGCTCGCGCTCGGTGCCGCGAACCGGGATCCGCGCCACTTCGACGGCGCCGAGGACATCGACGTCACCCGGAAGCCGACGCACCTCGCGTTCGGGCACGGGCCGTACTTCTGCGTGGGCGCGAGCCTGGCCCGGGTCGAGCTGACCGAGGTGTTCCGGGCGCTGCCCGCCCGGTTCCCGTCGCTGCGCCTGGCCGTGCCCCGCTCCGAGCTGGAGCTGCGCACGGACGTGCTCACCGGGGGGCTGCGCGCGCTGCCGGTCACCTGGGACCGATCATGAGGGTGTGGGGGAGCTCGAACTGAGGGTGTCGGGGATCGACCATCCGGACGTCACGCCGCTGATGCGGCGGCTGCAGGCGTTCTACGGCGAGGTCTACGGCGACGGTGACGTCACGCCCGTCGTCCCGGCCGACTTCCGCGCCCCGTCCGGGTTGTTCCTCGTCGGCTACGAGGACGGCGTCCCCGTCGCCACCGGGGCGTGGCGCGCCGTGGACGCCAACCCGGCCGACCCCGCGCGCCGCGACGGCGACGCCGAGCTGAAGCGGATGTACGTCGAGCCCGCCGCCCGCGGTCGGGGACACGCCCGGACGGTGCTCGTCGCGCTGGAGCGCGCGGCGGCCGCCGCCGGGCGTCGTCGGATGATCCTCGAGACGGGTGACCCCCAGTCCGCTGCGATCGCGCTGTACGAGAGCAGCGGATACCGTCGGACCAGCAGGTTCGGCGTGTACCGGAACGACCCCCGCTCCCGGTGCTTCGCCAAACCGCTGCCGGGGTGAGCCTCGGTACGGTCACGGGCGAAACGTCCGGTTGCGTCGATAGGATGACCTCGGCGTCGTCGCCGCGTCCCCTCCGGTGAGCGTGCGGCGGCCTCTTCCGGCGCTCCCCGTGTCCGGCCGTGACGTGAGCGGAACCGCTGGTCCGAACGACCCCGTGACTCCAGGAGGTGTCGGTGCTAGCCGTCGTGGCCGCCCATCTCGTCCTGGCGCTGTGCCTGCCCGCACTCGCCCGGTACCACCGGCGGCTGGCATTCGGCGCAGGCGCCGCCCTGCTCGCCGCCACTCTCGTGTGGACGATGGCGCAGGCCTCGACCGCGCTCTCCGGCGGGGTGACCGACCGCATCGAGTGGGCCCCCGAGCTGGGGCTGACGCTGAGCCTGCGGATGGACGCGCTCGCGATCGCGATGATCGTGCTCGTCTCCGGCGTCGGAGCGCTGATCATGATCTACGCGGCCTGGTACTTCGGGCCGCGCTCCACCGACGCGGCCCGCTCCGCGGCGCTGCTGGTCGCCTTCGCCGGGATGATGCTCGGTCTCGTCCTGGCCGACGACCTGCTGACCCTCTACGTGTTCTGGGAGCTGACGTCGCTGACGTCGTTCCTGCTCGTCGGGCAGGGCGGCCAGTACCGGGAGAACCGCCGTGCCGCGGTGCAGGCGCTCGTCGTGACCGTCTTCGGCGGGCTGGCGATGCTGCTCGGGATCGTGCTGCTCGGCCAGCTGGCCGGCACCTACTCGATCCCGGAGATCACCGCGGCCGCGACCTCCGGCACGCTCGCCCCCGACAGCCCGGTCGCGCTCTCGGTGTCGCTCGTGCTGATCCTGCTGGGTGCACTGACCAAGTCCGCGCAGCTGCCGTTCCACCCGTGGCTGCCGTACGCGATGGCCGCCCCGACGCCGATCTCGGCGTACCTGCACGCGGCGTCGATGGTGAAGGCCGGGGTCGTGCTCGTCGCGCGGCTCGGGCCCGCGTTCTCGGTGCACCCCGTGTGGTGGGCGCCGGTCATGGTGCTCGGCCTCGCGACGATGGTGCTGGGCGGCTGGCGCGCGATGCGCCAGACCGACCTCAAACGGCTGCTGGCCTTCGGCACCGTCTCCCAGCTCGGGTTCCTCATGGTGCTGTTCGGGTCCGGCTCGCGGGTCGCCGGTCTCGCCGGCATCGCGATGCTGCTGGCGCACGGCCTGTTCAAGGCGCCGCTGTTCATGGTGGTCGGGGCGATCGACAAGGCCTGCGGCACCCGTGACCTGCGGGAGCTGTGCGGGCTCGGACGCCGCCGGCGCGGTCTGGCCGTCGTCGCCACGCTCGCCGGGCTGTCGATGGCGGGGCTCCCTCCGATGCTCGGCTTCGTCGGCAAGGAGGCCGCGTTCGAGGCGTTCGTGCTCGAGGGCGGCGTCCGTGGCTGGGTCACCGCGATCGGCCTGGTCCTCGGCTCGCTGCTGACCGTCGCCTACACCGCACGGTTCCTGTGGGGGGCGTTCTCCACCAAGGGGCTGCACCCCACCGGTGGCGACCCGGTGCCGCTCGGCCTGTCCGGCCCGGCCTGGCTGTGCGCGCTGACCGGGATCGCGGCCGGGTTCGCCGCGCCGCTGGTCCAGCAGCTCGCCGCCTCCTACGCCGCGTCGCTGCCCCCGGTCGGCGACGCCTACGCCGCCCGCTACGAGCTGGCCCTGTGGCACACCCCCGGGCTGCCGCTGCTGTTCACCGGGGTCGCGCTGGTCGGTGGACTCCTCCTGCACCGCTACGGGCAACCCCTGACCGGGCACCTCTCGGT
Organism: Pseudonocardia sp. EV170527-09; assembly: GCF_008369905.1. Classification (NCBI taxonomy): domain Bacteria; kingdom Bacillati; phylum Actinomycetota; class Actinomycetes; order Pseudonocardiales; family Pseudonocardiaceae; genus Pseudonocardia; species Pseudonocardia sp. EV170527-09. Next base: position 45,617 of record NZ_VRMC01000029.1, on the reverse strand, counting down.
GCCGCACGTGTCGGCGCAGCGGGGGTACGAGGCCGTCGTGACCGGGCTGGAGCGCTCGGCGATCGCGGTCACCGGCCGGCTCCAGATCGGGTCGCTGCCGGTCTACCTCGGCTGCATCCTCGCGACCCTGATCGCGCTGCCCGGCCCGGTCATCGCCGTCACCGGGACGTGGCCGACCGACCAGGCCCCGTACCACTCGATCATGCAGGTCCCGGTCGGGTTGATGGTGATCATCGCGGCGATCGCGCTCTGCCTGGCGCACCGCCGGTTCACCGCGGTGCTGCTGGTCGGTGCCGTCGGCTACGGCATCGGCGGCCTGTTCGTCATCGACGGCGCCCCCGACCTGGCGCTCGCCCAGTTCCTGGTCGAGACGCTCACCCTGGTGGCGTTCGTCTTCGTGCTGCGACGCCTGCCCGCCCACTTCGACGAGCCGGACACCGAGCGCCGCGTCCGGGGCCCCAAGGCCGCGGTCGCCGCGGTCGGCGGCCTGCTCGTCGCCGGGATGGCCGTGGTGCTCTCCGGGGCCCGCACCCTGCCGCCCGCCACCACGGAGCCGTTCATCGCGGGCGCACCGGAGGCCGGCGCGACCAACCTGATCAGCGCGATCCTGGTGGACTTCCGCGCACTCGACACGGTCGGCGAGATCACCGTGCTGCTGATCTGCGCGTCCGGCACCGCGAGCCTGGTGCTCGCGACCCGGTACGACAAGAGGCAGAACGGCAAGGTCGTGCGCAGCGGCTCGGGATCGCCCAAGCACGAGAAGGAGGTGCTCGGATGACGACCTCGCAGGAGAAGCCCGCGTCCCCGGCCGGGGACGCCGAGAGCTGGGCCCGGATGGACCAGCCCAGCGGACGATGGATGCTCACCGGCACCTGCCCGGACGTCCGCGAACGGCCCCTGGTGCTGGAGTCCGCGGCCCGGCTGCTGTTCCCGGTGGTGCTGGTGTTCTCGGTGTTCCTGCTGCTGGAGGGCCACTACGGTCCCGGCGGCGGGTTCTCCGGCGGCCTGGTCGCCGGGCTCGCGTTCGTGCTGCGCCACATCGCCGGCGGCGACGACAACCTGGGCTCCCGGTTCCGGATCCGCCCGCCCGTGCTGGTCGGCACCGGACTGATCATCGCGGTGCTCACCGCGCTGGCCCCGGTGGCCTGGGGCGACCCGGTGCTCGCCTCGGTCAAGTGGACGATCACCTTCGGCCCGTTCGGCTACCTCGACATCGTGAGCAGCCTGCTGCTCGACGTCGGCGTCTACCTGCTGATCATCGGCGTGGTGCTCGACCTGCTGCGCTCGCTCGGGTCCGGCATCGCCCGCGACGCCCGCGAGGCGGGCGAGGCCCTCTCCCGCGGAGGTGGCCCGAGGTGAACACCACCATCAACCTGAGCATGGCGATCGTGCTCGCGGTGCTGTACTCGGTCGGCTTCTACCTGCTGATGCAGCGGTCGCTGATGCGCATCCTGATCGGCATCGTGGTGCTCGGGCACGGCGCGAACCTGCTGCTGCAGGTCTCCGGCGGACCGCCCGGGCGGGCCCCGATCCTCGACGCGGTGCTCCCCGAGCAGATCGCCGACCCGCTCCCGCAGGCGCTGGCGCTGACCGCCATCGTCATCACCTTCGCCCTGACCACGCTGCTGCTGGCGCTGGGCTACCGCTCCTGGGTGCTCGTCGGGCACGACGAGGTGCAGGACGACGTGGAGGACCGCCGCATCGCCGACCGGCAGAAGCCCAAGGGCGCGATGGAGGAGGGCACCGCGGACGAGACCGACGCCGAGCCCGAGGACACCGCCGACTCCCACGAGCTCGAGGAGGGCCGCAAGTGACCCCGCTGCAGGCCCTGGTCACGCTGCCGGTGCTGCTGCCCATGCTGGGCGCCGCGACCAGCGTCGTCGTCAGCCGCCGTGCCTCGGCCCAGCGCGTCATCGGCGTGGTGACCCTGGCGCTGGTGTGCGTCGTCGGCGCGGTGCTGCTGGTGGCCGCGGACACCTACGGGCCGGTCGTCGCCGAGCTCGGCGGCTGGCCGGCCCCGATGGGCATCGTGCTCGTCGCCGACCGGATGTCGGCGCTGCTGCTGCTCATCTCCTCGGTGGTGACGCTCGCGGTGCTGGTCTACGCGATCGACCAGCGGATCTCCGACTACGGCCGGGAGACCGCCAGCACCACCTTCCACCCGATCTTCCTGCTGCTGTCGACGGGTGTGTCGCTGGCCTACCTGACCGGTGACCTGTTCACGCTGTTCGTGGCGTTCGAGATCATGCTGGCGTCGAGCTACGTGCTCATCACCCGGCGGACGTCGGCGTCGCGGATCCGGTCCGGCATGACCTACGTGATCGTGTCGCTGACCTCGTCGCTGCTGTTCCTCACCGCGGTCGGGCTCGTCTACGCCGCCACCGGCACGGTCAACCTGGCCGACCTCGCCGGGCGGATGGGCGCGCTGCCCGAGGGCCTGCGCGCCGTGCTCGCCCTGGTGCTCATCGTGGTGTTCGGCATCAAGGCGGCGATCGTGCCGCTGCACTTCTGGCTGCCCGACAGCTACCCGAACGCACCCGCCCCGGTCACCGCGCTGTTCGCGGGCCTGCTCACCAAGGTCGGCATCTACGCCCTGCTGCGCACCCAGACCCTGGTGTTCCCGCAGGACAGCCCCTCGACGCTGCTGCTGGTGATCGCCGCGGTGACGATGGTGGTCGGCGCGCTCGGCGCCGTCGCGCAGGACGACCTCAACCGGCTGCTGTCGTTCCTGCTGGTCAGCCACATCGGGTTCATGGTGTTCGGGCTGGCGCTGCACACCCCCGACGGCATCGCCGGGACCGGGCTCTACGTCGTCCACCACATCACCGTGCAGGCGACGTTGTTCCTGGTCAGCGGGCTCATCACCCGGCGGACCGGGACCGTGTCGATCTCCCAGATGGGTGGGCTCGCCCAGCAGGCACCCCACCTGGCCGTGCTGTTCGCGATCCCGGCGATCACCCTGGCCGGGCTGCCCCCGACCTCGGGTTTCGTCGCGAAGCTCGCGCTGCTGCAGGCCGGTGCGGGCGCGGGCTTCGCCGGGGAGCTGGTCGCCGCCGTCGTCGTGCTGGCGAGCCTGCTGACCCTCTACGCCGTCGCCCGGGTCTGGGTGCGGGTGTTCTGGGGCGCCCCGAAGGAGCCCCTGGCCGACGACGACCCGAACGACGAGCTCGTCGTCGGGACCGCGCGCAGCGCCCGCGGCATGTACGTCGGCGCGTCCACGCTGGTCGTGGTCAGCGTCGCGATCGCGTTGTTCGCCGGCCCGCTGTCCGGGGTGACCGCCCGGGCCGGGGTGGACCTGCACGACCGGACCGGCTACACCGCCGCCGTCCTCGGGCCGGGCGCCGACCCCGGGGGTGACGGGACCATCAGCGCGAGCGGACGGTCCGGTGACCTCGCCGGGGACACGACCGTGCGGACCGCGGCCGGCGACACCCCGGAGGTGACCCCGTGAGCGAGCAGACCCCGAGCCGCGAGCTCGACGACGCCGCGGTCCCGCCGGAGGCCGTCCGCGACCGCGAGATGAGCGCCGCCGAGGTGGGCGAGCCGGCCGAGCCCGAGCGCACCCCCGCCCGGGTGCCCCCGCCGGTGCCGGACACCGTCGCCGAGCCGATGGGCGGGTCCGCCCGCGGCGGGAGCGTGCGCCGGCGGATCCCGCAGGTGCTCGCGCTGGCGCTGGTGTGGGTGCTGCTGTGGGGGAGCGTGTCCGCGGCCGCGGTCGTCGGCGGGCTGCTCGTCGGCCTCGCGGTGACGGCGATCTTCCCGCTGCCGCTGCTGCCCGAGCGGCTCCCGTTCCGGCCGTGGAAGCTGCTGCGGCTGCTGGCGTTCCTGGCCTCGGACCTGGTCGTCTCCGGGATCCGGGTCAGCATGGTGACGCTGCGGCACGGGCCGCGCGCCCGGTCCGGGATCGTCGGGCTGCCGCTGTGCACCGGCTCGGACCGCACCGCGACGACGATCGTCGCGGCCTGCGCGCTGTCCCCGGGCAGCTTCACGCTGCAGATCGACCGGGCCCGGCGTCGCTGGTACGTCTACGCACTCGGCCTGCACCGGCCCGGCGCCGTCGAACGGCTCCGCCGGGACATGATGCGGCTGCAGATGCGGGTGATCGACGCCGTCGGCAGCCAGGAGGACCGGGACCGGTGCGCCGCCGCCGTCGCTGCGGTCGCCGCCGGGGACACGGGGAGGAACGAGCGGTGACCGTCGTCCACACGCTGGTACTGATCATGCTGACCGCCGCGGGGGTGCTGACGATGTGGCGGCTCCTGAAGGGCCCCACGACGCTGGACCGCATCGCGGCGCTGGACGTGTTCGTCGTGCTGATCGTGGCCGCGGCCGCGGTGTACGCGGCGATCTACTCCGACGGGTCGAACATCCCGCTGCTGGCCGCGGTCGCGCTGATCGCGCTGGTCGGCTCGGCGACGGCGGCCCGCCTGGTCGAACGATGGGAGCGGCACCGCTGATGGGCCTGCACGACGTGCTCGACGTGGTCTCCGCCGCACTGATGCTCGCCGGCGGGCTGTCCTGCCTGCTCGGTGCGCTCGGGCTGGTCCGGTTGCCGGACCTGCCGGCCCGGCTGCAGGCCACCACCAAGCCGCAGACCCTCGGGCTGCTGCTGATCCTGCTGGGCGTCGCGGTGAACCTGGAGTTCGAGAACTCCTCGACGCTGATCCTGGTCGTGCTGTTCCAGGTGATGACGGCGCCGGTCATCTCGCAGGTGGTCGGGCGCTCGGCCTACCGCAGCGGTGCGATCGACCGGGACGCACTCGTCGTCGACGACCTGGGGGAGGACATCGACACCGACGCGCGCGTCCGGGAGGTGCGGACGGTTCAGCCCTCGTCGCCCCGGGAGTCGGTGGAGCCGGGGTCGTCCTCGCGCAGCGTCGACGGGGTCGACGGGGCCCCGGACCGGTAGGCGGCGTGCCCGATCGCGAAGCTGGCGATCGGGATCGTGAACAGCTGCAGTGCCACGGCCACGCCGAGGGTGAGCAGCACCCCCGGTTCGGGCACCAGGATCGCGACCCCGACGAGGATCGCGACGATCCCGAGCCCGGCGGCCTTGGTGACGGCGTTCGTGCGGTTGTAGACGTCGGGCAGGCGCACCAGGCCGACCGCGCCCGCCGCGACGAGCAGGACCCCGGCACCGAGCACGACGCCGCCGATCGCGTTCTGCACGGGCCCGCCGGTGAGCACGGTCCCCAGGCCCGCGGCGACGGTGCTCATCGGCGAGTCCCCTTCTCCGCCCAGATCAGCCGGGCCACGGCGACCGTGGTCAGGAACCCGACCAGCGTCGCGACGACGACGAGGTCCAGCATCGCGACCGAGCCCAGCCGCAGCGCCAGCAGCGCGATCAGCCCGACGACGACCACGAAGCCGTAGTCGACGGCCAGCCCGCGGTCGGCGTCGGTGGGCCCGGCCAGGACCCGCCCGACCGCGACGAGCAGGCCCAGGGCCAGCAGGACGATCCCGGCGTCCAGCAACAGGGTGCTCACGGCGTCTCCTCCGGATCGTGGTCGACCACACCCGGGGTGGGGCGGCGCAGGAACGCCAGCAACCGGTCCTCCATCTCGTGCACGCTCGCCCGCAGCTGCTCCGGGTCGGACGCGTGCATGCCGTGCACGAGCAGTTCCGGGCTGCGCGCGCCGGTGGTCAGGTTCAGGGCGAGGGTGCCGGGGGTGAGGCTGAGCAGGCTCATGATCGACGCGATCTCGAGCATGCTCCGCGACCGCAGCCGGACCCGGACCACCGCCGGGTCGATGCCGTGCCCGGGGGTGAGGACCTCGCGGAGCACGACGGCGTTGGCGCGGAGGAACTCGCCGGTGAACCACAGCAGGAACCCCACTGCGGCGCGCAGGCGCCCGCCGCGCCCGGGTGCACGTCGGCGGGTGGTCACGGCGCCCCCACCGCCCCGACGTAGCCGGTGGTGTCGGCGAGCCCCTGCCCTGCGACGGTCGAGAGCGCCAGCAGCGGCTCCGCCCACAGCCCGAGCAGCAGCGACAGCGCCCCCAGCGCCAGCGCCGGGACCACCGCGCGGACCGGGACCGCCACGGCGACCACGGTGCCCGCACCACCCCCTGGGCCCGGTGCGGGGGCCTCGCCACCCCAGAACGCGCCGTTCCAGATCTTGAGCATCGACAGCAGGGTGACCACGCTGACCGCGACGGCGACGATCGCCGCGGCGACCATGCCCGCCTCGACCGCGCCGAGCACCAGGGCGAACTTCGCGACGAACCCGGACAGCGGCGGGATCCCGGCCAGGCTCAGCGCCGACACCGCGAACGCGACCGCGGTCGCCGGGTTGCGGGCGGCGAGCCCGCCGAGCCGGGACAGCGTGTCGGTGCCGACGTACTGCTCGACGGCGCCGGCGACCATCAGCAGCGCCGCCTTGACCAGCACGTACTGCACCAGGAAGTAGATCGCGGCGGCCAGCCCGGCCGGGGTGGAGATCGCCAGGCCGAGCACGATGTAGCCGATCTGGCTGACCATGTGGAAGGTCAGGATCCGGCGCATCCCGCCGGCGCCGACCGCGCCGAGCACCCCGACGACCATCGTCAGCAGCGCCGCCACCAGCACGACCGGCAGGAAGCGCGGGTCGCCGTCGTAGACGACCGCGTAGATCCGGAACAGCGCGTACACGCCGACCTTGGTCAGCAGCCCGGAGAACAGCACGGTGACCGCGGCCGGCGCGGCGGTGTAGGCCCGCGGCAGCCAGTTGTGCAGCGGCACCAGCGCGGCCTTCACCGAGAGCGCCAGCAGGATCACCGCGGTCGCCGCGGCCAGCGCCGGGTCGGTCACGGCGCGCCCGGCGAGGTCACCGAGCTGCACGGTCCCGGCGACGCCGTAGACCAGGCCGAGCCCCGCGAGGAACACCGTCGAGGCCAGGAGGTTCACCGTCAGGTACAGCCGCGACGCCGCGATCCGCTCCGGGTCACGGCCGGTCGCGATGAGCACGTAGCTGGGGACGAGCATGACCTCGACGAACACGAACAGGCTGAACAGGTCCGCGGTGAGGTAGGCGCCGTGCACCCCGGCGAGCAGCAGCAGCGACTGCGGCAGGAACGCCCGGTCGGTGTCGGAGCCGGTGACCGCGGCGAAGGCCAGGCAGGCGATCCCCAGCACCCCGGTGACGGTCAGCATGATCGTGCCGAACGCGTCGGCGGCCAGCGGGATCGCGATGCCCGCGGGCCAGTTCCCGAGCCGTTGCACGATCACCGCGCCGTCCGCGGTGGCCGCCAGGAGGACCGCCGACACCGCCGTCGACACCACGAGCGCGGTGAACGCGACCACCCGCCGCGCCGTCATCGGCAGCAGGAACGGTCCGCCCCCGCCCGGCGGGCGCGCGGTGAGCAGGATCAGCAGGCCCGCCGCGGCGAGCGGGACCAGGATCGGTACGACGACGAGCGCCTCGAGGCCGGTCACCGGGGCTCACCCTCCTCGGTGTCGGCGGTGCCACCGGCCTTCAGCAGGGCCAGCAGGTACACCGTGATCGCGAAGGCGATCACGATCGCGGTGAGCACGAACGCCTGCGGCAGCGGGTCGGCCATCTGCGCCCGGTCCTGCTGGCCCAGCAGCGCGGGCTCACGGGTCGCCATCCCGCCCGCGGAGATGATCAGGACGTTCACCCCGTGGCCGAGCAGCACGAACCCGAGCACCGTGCGCAGCAGCTCGCGCTGCAGCACCAGGTACACCCCGCCCGCGACCAGCACGGCGACGACGACCGCGGCGGTCACTCGGAGCTCCCCAGCACGGAGCCGGTGCGGGCGCGCCCGCCGATCCGGTCGGTCGCGGCCACGATCAGCCCCACCACCATCAGGTAGATCCCCAGGTCGAACACGAACGACGACAACAGCACCCCGCCGGGCAGGTACACCGGCGTGAGGAACGGCAGCCCCAGCGGGTACACCGCGATCCCGGTGAGCAGGCTCAGCAGCAGCCCGGACCCGACCAGCGGCTCGGGCCGCAGCCGCAGTGCCCACGCGTCGCCGCGGTGGGCGAGCCGCAGGAACACGATCGCGACGCCGCCGACGAGCGAGGAGACGAACCCGCCGCCGGGCTCGTCGTGGCCGCGCCAGAGCAGGAACAGCGACATCAGGAGCATCAGCGGGGCCAGCACCCGGCTCGCGACCCGCATGACGATCGTGTCGGCCGGGCCGTCGGTGGCGACGCGCTGCCGCGGGCTCCCCTCGGCCCCGGCCTCGCCGCGGCGGATCAGCACGAGCAGGCCGAGCGCCGCGGCCCCGACGACGACGGCCTCACCGAAGGTGTCCATGCCGCGGAAGTCGACGAGGATCGTGTTGACCACGTTGGTCCCGCCGGTGGCATCCTCCGCGGTGTCGAGCAGGTACCCGCCGACCGGCGACGGCGCGCGGCGCCCGGTCAGGACGTAGGTCGCCGCCCCCAGCGACAGGCCCGCGGCCAGCGCGGCCACCGCGGCCGGGGCCCGCCGCCACCGCGCCGGGCGGCGCAGCCGGACCCCGCGCCCGCGCAGCACCAGCACCGCGACGACCGTGGTCAGCACCTCGACCAGCAGCAGCGTCATCGCGACGTCCGGGGCGCCCGCGAGCAGCAGCCACAGTGCCGTCGCCAGCCCGCCGAAGCCGGTCAGCGCCAGTGCCGCGGTGACCGAACGGGTCGTCACGGCCCCGGCGACGGTGGCCGCCACGAGCACGACGACCACCCAGTCCAGCGGACGGGTCACCGGCCCGGGGAACGGTGCCGGCGCGGGCAGCGCCACCCAGGCGACGACGGCGAGCACCGGCAGCGCCAGCACCGGGCGGACCAGGACGGCGGCGGGGGAGGGGTCGGTGTCGGGCCGCCCCACCCTGGCGCCGAGGTCGAGCACCCCGGCCCGGATCCGGTCGAAGACCGCGGCGCCGTCGGGCACCGGGAGCCGCTCCAGCGCCCGGTCGACGCGGCCGCGCCAGTGGAACAGCGCGAGACCGGCGGCGACGGTGAGCACCGACAGCGCCAGGGCGGTGCCGAACCCGGGCCAGAGCACGAACGTGACCGGCTCCGAGCCCGGGTCGAGGTCGCGCGCGGCGCGGTCGGTCAGCGGGTTGAGTACCCGCACCGCGGGTCCGAGGACCAGCCCGAGCAGCGCGGCGACGGCGGCCGGTGCGAGGAACGCCCACGACGGCTCGTAGAGGCCGGGCTGGGTGAGCCTGCCGCCGAACGCGCCGTGCACGATCCGGGCGGAGTAGGCGAAGGTCAGCGCCGAGGCCACGACCGCGACGGCCGCAGCAACCGGCCCGGCACCGGGCGCGAAGTCGGCCTCCAGGAAGCCCTCGTAGAGGTTCTCCTTGGACACGAACCCGAGCAGCGGCGGCACCCCGGCCATCGACAGCGCGGCGACCCCGGTCAGTGCCGCGGTGACCGGCATGACCTTCCACAGGCCGCCGAGCTCGCGGACGTCCCGGCTGCCCGCCTCCTTGTCGATGATCCCGACCAGCATGAACAGGGTCGCCTTGAACAGGGCGTGGGCGAAGGTGTGCAGCACCGCCGCGGACAGCGCGTAGGACGTGCCGACGCCGATCGCGGCGGTGAGCAGGCCGAGCTGGCTGACCGTGGAGTGGGCGAGCATCGCCTTCAGGTCGTGCTCGCGCAGCGCCAGCACCGCGCCGACGACGGCCGTCGCCAGCCCGAGCGGGACGAGCACCGCCGACCAGGCCATCGACGGCACGTAGATCGGGGTGAACCGCATCAGCAGGTAGATGCCCGCCTTCACCATCGTCGCGGCGTGCAGGTAGGCACTGATCGGGGTCATCGCGACCATCGCGCCGGGCAGCCAGAAGGTGAACGGCAACTGCGCGGACTTCGTCGCCGCGGCCAGGATCAGCAGCGCCCCGGCAGGCAGGGCCAGGGGGCTGGTGAGCACCGCGCCCGGGTCGGCGAGCACCACGTCGAGGCTGGTGCTCCCGGCCGCGACGCCGATCATCACCACCGCGCCGAGCAGGGCGAACCCGCCCATCGCCGTCACGACGAGCGCGCGGCCCGCTGGCAGCGCCGCCGCCGGACCGGCGGTGTTGATCAGCAGGAACGACAGGACGGTCGTGAGCTCCCAGAACACGTAGAGCAGCACGAGGTCGTTCGCGGTGACCAGGCCGATCATGGCGGCGGCGAACCCGGTGAGCAGGCCGTAGACCGTGCCGATCGGGTAGTACGCCTCCAGGTAGCGCGGGCAGTAGGCCATCACCAGCGCGCCCACGCCCAGCACGATCGTCACGAACAGCAGCGACAGGCCGTCCATCCGCAGGCCGAAGGAGACGCCCAGCGACGGCATCCAGGACACGCCCGCGGTGAGGACCTCCCCGCGGACGACCTCTCCGGCGGCGGTGTTCGCGTACACGGCCAGCGCGGCGAGACCCGCGGCCAGCGGGTAGCCGGCGTTGCGGCCGAGCAGCCGGGCGAGCACCGGGGCGAGCAGCGCCAGCGCGACCGCCCCACCCAGGGTGACCAGGGGGATCACCGGGCAGCGCCTCCGTCCAGGGGGCCGGGGGTGCCAGGCACCCTGATCATGACTCGGGAGCTTCTACCCGTTCGACGGGGTTTCCACACCGACGTTTCCGGTCACTCCGGTCGGTTGCGCCACGCACGGTTTCCCGGGGGTGGGTGGGCCCCCGGCGTGGCGGTCCGCAGGGGCTTCGTACCCTCCCGGTGTGCCTCTGTACGCGCTCGGTGACGCCGAACCGGACATCCACCCGACCGCCTACGTCCATCCGGACGCCGTCGTGATCGGCAACGTGACGCTGGGCCCGGAGTCCACCGTCTGGCCGACCGCGGTGCTGCGCGGCGACGACGGCCGGATCGAGGTCGGCGCCCGCAGCAGCATCCAGGACGGGTCGATCATCCACACCACCCTGCAGCAGCCGACGATCATCGGGGACGAGGTGACCGCCGGGCACAACGTGCACATCGAGGCGGCCACCATCGGCAACCGCGCGCTCGTCTCGTCGGGCTCGGTGGTGCTGAACGGTGCGACGATCGGCGAGGGCGCGGTCGTCGCCGCGGGCGCGGTCGTCTCCCCGAAGGCCGACGTGCCCGCGTACCGGATGGCGCTGGGCGTGCCCGCCCGCGTCCGCGACGGCTACGAGGTGCCCGCCGACCGCTGGCGGTACGCCGTGGAGTCCTACGTCGACCGGGGCCGCCGGTTCGCCTCCCAGCTGCGCCGGTTGGAGGGCTGATGGCCAAGCCGCTGCACGAGGTCGTCGAGGCCGGGTGGGCCAGGGCCCTGGAGCCGGTCGCCGAGACGATCACCGCGATGGGCGAGTTCCTGCGTGCCGAGATCGCCGCGGGCCGTCGCTACCTGCCTGCCGGGGCGAACGTGCTGCGCGCGTTCCAGCAGCCCTTCGACGACGTCCGGGTGCTGCTCGTCGGCCAGGACCCGTACCCGACCCCGGGTCACGCGGTCGGGCTGTCGTTCTCCGTCGCCCCCGGGACCCGGCCGCTGCCGCGCTCGCTGCAGAACATCTTCCGCGAGTACACCGAGGACCTCGGGCACCCGGCGCCGAGCTCGGGCGACCTGACCCCGTGGACCGAGCAGGGCGTGCTGCTGCTCAACCGGTGCCTGACCGTCGCACCGGGAGAGCCGGCCTCGCACCGCAACAAGGGCTGGGAGGAGGTCACCGAGCAGGCGATCCGGGCCCTGGTGGCCCGCGACGCCGCGCCGATGGTGGCGATCCTCTGGGGCCGCGACGCCCGCAACCTCGCGCCGCTGCTGGAGGACGTGCCGACGATCGAGTCGGCACACCCGTCGCCCATGTCGGCCGACCGCGGCTTCTTCGGGTCGCGGCCGTTCAGCCGGGCCAACGACCTGCTCGAGGAGATCGGCGGGGAACCCGTCGACTGGAAGCTGCCCTAGGCTGGACCGGGTGGACGACCCGGGGGACATGCGCATATCGGACGCCGACCGTGAGGCGGCGGCCCGCCGGCTGCACGACCCCCTCGGTGAGGGCCGCATCACGCTGGCCGAGCTGGAGGAACGGCTCGACGCGGTCTACGCCGCCCGCGTCGCCCGGGACCTGCGGCCGCCGCTGGCGGACCTGCCCGGTGGGCTGCCGCCGTCGGTCACCGCGCTGGCGCCGGTCCCGGCCCGTCCCCCCGCGCCGTCGGAGCGGGTGCGGCTGACGACCGCCGCCGGGACGATCAAGCGCACCGGGGACTGGCAGGTCCCGGCGGCGCTGTACCTGCAGTCGTCGATGGGGACCATCCACCTCGACCTGTCCGAGGTGCGGTCGCTGCCGCCGCGGATCGACGTCGAGGTCGCGCTCGGGATGGGCGAGGTCGTGCTGGTCCTGCCCGAGGGCGGCACCGCCGACGTCGACGGCACGAAGGCGTCCTGGGGCGAGGTGAAGACCAAGGTGCCCTCGACGCCCGGGGCCGCCGGGCCGCACGTCGTGGTCCACGGCAAGGTGGGCATGGGGTCGGTCACGGTGCGCGGGCCGCGCCGCAGCTGGTGGCGGTCCATGATCGAGTGAGCCGCCGCCCCGGGAACGACGGAGGCCCGGTCCCCAGGGGACCGGGCCTCGATCGTGGTTCGGGTCTCGCGCACTCAGACGCGGGTCACCTTGCCCGCCTTCAGGCAGGAGGTGCAGGCGTTGATCCGACGGCGGTTGCCACCGTTGATCGCGGCGCGCACCGTCTGGATGTTGGGGTTCCAGCGGCGGTGGGTGCGGCGGTGCGAGTGCGAGACAGACATGCCGAAGCCCGGACCCTTGCCACAGACGTCGCAGACGGCAGCCACGTCGGACACTCCTCGGGTTGACGAACAGATTCACGAACAGATTCTCGGCACGGACGTGCCGAGGCTCGGCCTTCAAGTCTAGCCACCCCCGTGTCGCGACCGGCGCGCGGGGCCGTCCCGCGGCACCGGGGGCCGCCGCGCACCTAGTGTGGTGCCCGTGGCCTCGCCGTTCGACCCCGCGCTGCTGCGCCGTTGGATCGACGCCGCCGCCGAGCGGCTCACCGCCGGGCGGGCCGAGATCGACCGCATCAACGTCTTCCCGGTCGCCGACCACGACACCGGGTCGAACCTGCTGCTGACCGCCCGCGCGGCCGCCTCGGCCCCGCTCGACGGGGACGCGGCCGAGGACGTCCGGCCGGTGCGGGCCGCGTCGGCCCTGGCCGCGGCCGCCGTGCGCGGAGCCCGCGGGAACTCCGGCCTGATCCTGTCCCAGCTGTTCCGGGGCCTGGCCGAGGAGCTGGAGGCCGCGGCGGCACGACGCCCGAACACCCCCGCCGGTGAGCTGCTCGCGGGGGCGCTGCGGCGGGCGGCGGCGCTGGCGGCCGTCGCGGTGTCCGCGCCGCGTCCGGGGACCGCACTGACCGTGCTCGACGCCGCCGCCGCGGCCGTCGCGGCGCGGGTCGCCGCCGGTACGGCGTCCGGGCCTGCGTCCGGGCCCCTGGTCCCCGGCGCGACGCTCACCCGGGTCGCCGACCCCGCCGACCCCGCCGACGCGGGACACGGGACGGACGTGGGGCACGGGACGACCGTCGCCCTCGCCGAGGCCGCGCGCGTCGCGGCGGACGCGGCGCGGGCCGCGCTGGCCCGGTCCACCGGGCGCCCGCCGGAGCTCGTGCGGGCCGGGGTCGTCGACGCGGGCGGGCTCGGCCTGGTCGTCGTCCTCGACGCGCTGGTCGCCGCGGCCGGCGGTGATCCGGCGCCGCCGCCGTCGTCGCAGGCGGCGGGGCCGGGTCCGGCCTCGACGGTCACCGCCGGCGGCGAGCTCGTGCCGTGGGTGCCCCAGCCGGTCTACGAGGTCTCCTACTGGCTGCCCGCCCCCGACCCCGCCGCGGTGGAGACGCTGCGGGCCCGGCTCGCCGGGCTCGGGGACTCGGTCGGCCTCGCCGGGGACGGCAGCGGCGGGGTGATGGTGCACGTGCACACCACCGAGGCCGGGCCCGCGGTCGAGGCGGGGCTCGCGGCGGGGCGCCCGTCCGGGATCCGGATCGAGGCGCTGCCGCCGGCGTCGCCGAGCCGGGACCGCGCCGTCCTGCTGATGATCGAGAGCAGCGGGGCCGGGGCGCTGGCCCGGGCCGCGGGTGGGAACGTGCTGGTCGCCGACCCGGACCCGACCGTCGACGAGGTCCTGGCCGCGATCCGGGCGACCGGTGCGGAGCACGTCGTGGTGCTGCCGTGCGCGACGCACCGGCGCACGGTCACCGAGACCGCGGCGGAGCGGGTGCGCTTCGAGGGCATCGACGTCGTGGTGGTCCCGGCGAGCTCGGTGCTGCAGGGCCTGGCCGCGCTCGCGGTGCACGACCCGGCCCGTCGCGCCCCGGACGACGTCGTCGCGATGGCCGAGGCCGCGGCCGCCACCCGGACCGGTGGGCTGGCCGTCGCCGAGGCCGAGGCGCTCACCTGGGCCGGTCCCTGCCGCCCGGGGGAGATCCTCGGGATCTCCGACGGCGAGGTCGTGTTGATCGCCCCGGATCTCGCTGTCGGTGCCCTGTGGTTGGCTCACCGCATGCTCACTCCGGGTGGGGAGCTGGTGACCGTGCTGCTCGGCTCGGCCGCCCCCGACGAGCTCGGGGAGCGGCTCGCCGAGGACCTGCGCCGCACCCACCCGGAGGTCGACGTCGTGGTGCACCGGGGGGAGCAGGGCGACTACCCGCTGGTGCTGGGAGTGGAGTAGATGGACGACGGGTTCGACCTCGACAGCCGGCTCGACGGGCCGCTCGGGCGCAAGGCCGCCGACGCGCTGGCCCCGCTCGGGCTGGAGACCGTCGGCGACCTGCTGCGGCACTACCCGCGCCGCTACGTCGACCGCGGCCGGCTCACCGAGATCGCCGGTCTCGTCGCGGGCGAGCACGTCACGGTCGTCGCGCAGGTGGCGCGGGCCGAGCTGCGGGACATGCGCAACCGGCGCGGGAAGATGCTCAAGGCCGTCATCCGGGACGAGAAGGGCGGCGAGCTCGACGCCACCTTCTTCAACGGCTGGAAGCTGCAGGGCTTCATCAAGCAGGGCGTCGTCGGGGTGTTCTCCGGCAAGGTCGGGGTGTTCAACAACCGGCTCCAGCTGACCCACCCGCAGTTCGAGGAGATCGAGGAGAGCGACTCGCTGCGCCCGTTCCTGTCGGTCTACCCGGCGAACGCCAAGGTGACCTCGCAGGCGATCGCGCGGTCGGTCCGCCAGGTGCTGGACCAGATCGACGACCCGACCGACCCGCTGCCCGAGTCGCTGCGCGAGCGGGAGAAGCTGCCCGAGCTGGGGCGGGCGCTGCGGCGCATCCACGTCCCCGAGACCGAGGCCGACCTGTTCGCCGCCCGGCACCGTCTGGTGTGGGACGAGGCGCTCGGTGTGCAGCTGGCGCTCGCGCTGCGCCGGGAGGCCGCCGTCGCGCGGCCGGCCCCGGTGTGCCCGCGCCGTGACGACGGCCTGCTCGCCGCGTTCGACGCGAACCTGCCGTTCCCGCTCACCGAGGGCCAGCAGGAGGTGGGTGAGCAGGTCGCCGCCGACCTCGCCCGGGAGCACCCGATGAACCGCCTCGTGCAGGGCGACGTCGGCGCGGGCAAGACGATCGTCGCGCTGCGGGCGATGCTGCAGGCGTTCGACGCGGGCACCCAGGCCGCGATGCTGGCCCCCACCGAGGTGCTCGCCGCCCAGCACGCCCGCTCGCTGCGGGCGATGCTCGGCCCGCTCGGGCGCAGCGGCGAGCTCGGCGCGGCGGAGAACGCGACCGCGGTGACGCTGCTGACCGGGTCGATGGGGGCGAAGGCCAAGCGGCAGGCGCTGCTCGACGCGCAGTCCGGGGCGGCGGGGATCGTCGTCGGGACCCACGCGCTGATCCAGGACACCGTCGGGTTCGCCGAGCTGGGGCTGGTCGTGGTCGACGAGCAGCACCGCTTCGGTGTCGAGCAGCGTGACGCGCTGCGCGCCCGCGGTGAGAAGGCCCCGCACATGCTGGTCATGACGGCCACGCCGATCCCGCGCACCGTGGCCATGACCGTCTACGGCGACCTGGCCGTGTCCGAGCTGAAGGGGCTGCCGAAGGGCCGCTCCCCGGTCGCGACGACCGTCGTGCCGCTGGCGGAGCACCCGTCGTGGATCGAGCGGGTGTGGCAGCGGATCCGCGAGGAGGTCGAGGCGGGCCACCAGTGCTACGTCGTGTGCCCCCGGGTCGGCGGTGCCGAGAAGGAGGGCGCCGAGAAGGAGGACGCCGAGGAGCCCCCGCCGGACGACGACGGCGGCGAGGAGCGGCGTGCCCCGCTCGCGGTGCTCGACATCGCCCCGCTGATCTCCGAGAAGCTGGCCGGGCTGCGCGTCGGGATCCTGCACGGCAAGCTCCCGCCGGAGGAGAAGGACACCGTGATGCGGGCCTTCGAACGCGCCGAGCTGGACGTGCTGGTCGCGACCACGGTGATCGAGGTCGGCGTCGACGTGCCGAACGCGACCGGGATCGTGCTGCTCGACGCGGACCGGTTCGGCCTGTCCCAGCTGCACCAGCTGCGCGGCCGGGTCGGCCGGGGCAGCGCTCCCGGGCTGTGCCTGCTGGTCACCGACATGCCCGCCGCGACCGCCGCCCGCGAGCGGCTCGACGCGATCGCCGGGACCACCGACGGCTTCGAGCTGGCCCGGCTGGACCTGGAGCTGCGCCGCGAGGGCGACGTGCTCGGATCGAGCCAGTCCGGGTCCCGCTCGGGGCTCAAGCTGCTGTCGCTGCTGCGCCACGGCGAGGTCATCGAGAAGGCCCAGGTCTACGCCCGGCACCTGGTCGCCGAGGACCCGGGCCTGGCCGGCCACCCGCGGCTGCGGGACCTGGTGGCCGAGACCCTCGGCGACGAGGAGCGGGCCGCCTACCTGGACAAGTCCTGACCGGTCACGGCCCGGGGAGCTCACCGCGGGCCGCGGCGTCGAGCCTCGCGCGGGCCGGGCGGGGCAGGTGCACCCGGCCGGACCGCTCGAGGCGGTCCAGCTCGGCGCGGGCGCGGCCGTAGGCGGCGAGCCGTTCGGGTTCGGAGTCGGAGTCCCGCGCGGTGGTCAGCAGCTTCACCACGCGCTCGACGGTGCGCCGCTCCTCGGGGTCCAGCCCGGCGAGCCGGATCCGGTCGGCGGCGTCCACCGCGGCGGTCCAGGCGCGGCGGGCGGCGTCGACGGCGCGCACGTGGGTCGCGGCGTGCGGCTCGCCCGGGTAGCCGTCGGTGTCCAGCGCCTGCGCCTCGGCGAACGCGTCGACGAACCGGGCGGTGGCGGCGACGGTGGTGTCCGAGAGCGCGGGTCGGCGCAGCACGGCCAGCGGGTCGGCCTCGTGCGCGGCGAACTCACCGCGCAGCCGCTGGAACTCGGCCCGTGCACGTCGCCACGCCTGCTCGGCGGCGACGGCGTCGGGCGACAGCGCGGGCCGCGGGACCGGTTCCGCCGCCGGACCGTCCACCGGGCCGCGGTCGGCGCGCAGCCGCCGGTAGGCGCCGACCACGGCCATCACCAGCAACGCCAGCGACAGCAGCTGGACCACCACGGTCAGCACCGGCACCACCGCCCCTCCGCCCCGGACCACCGTCCACGGTGCCCCAGGTGGGCGGATCGCGCCACGTGCCGCCCGGTGCGGGGCGTCGTCCCGCTGGGTGGGCACCCCGTCCCGAGCGGTGGTCGGGACCGCTCCGATCGTGTCAGGATCACGCGTCCGTCGCGGGGAACCCCTGTCGCGACGGGGTTCGTCGCCGACCGTGATGAGGAGACCGATGTTCCGCAAGGTGCTGGTGGCCAACCGGGGCGAGATCGCCATCCGGGCGTTCCGGGCCGCGTTCGAGCTGGGTGTCTCGACGGTGGCGGTGTTCCCGTACGAGGACCGCAACTCGCTGCACCGCGCGAAGGCCGACGAGTCCTACCAGATCGGTGAGCCGGGTCACCCGGTCCGCGCGTACCTGTCGGTGGAGGAGGTCATCCGCGCCGCGAAGAAGGCCGGCGCGGACGCGGTCTACCCCGGCTACGGCTTCATGTCGGAGAACCCCGACCTCGCCCGTGCCTGCGCCGAGGAGGGCATCACCTTCGTCGGCCCGCCCACCGAGGTCCTGCACCTGACGGGCAACAAGTTCCGCGCCGTGGCGGCCGCCCGCGAGGCGGGCGTGCCGGTGCTGGAGTCCTCCGACCCCTCCGACGACGTCGAGGAGCTGCTCGCCGCCGCCGAGAACATCGACTTCCCGATCTTCGTCAAGGCCGTTGCCGGCGGCGGCGGGCGCGGGATGCGCCGGGTCACCGAGCCCGGCGACCTGCGCGACGCGATCGAGGCCGCGAGCCGGGAGGCGGAGTCGGCCTTCGGTGACGGCACCGTGTTCCTGGAGCAGGCGGTGGTCAACCCCCGCCACATCGAGGTCCAGATCCTCGCCGACGCCGAGGGCAACGTCGTGCACCTCTACGAGCGCGACTGCTCGGTGCAGCGCCGCCACCAGAAGGTCGTCGAGATCGCCCCGGCCCCGAACCTGGACCCGGAGCTGCGGGACCGGATCTGCGCCGACGCGGTGAACTTCGCGAAGACGATCGGCTACGTGAACGCCGGCACCGTGGAGTTCCTGCTCGACGAGCGCGGCAAGCACCACTTCATCGAGATGAACCCGCGGATCCAGGTCGAGCACACGGTCACCGAGCAGGTCACCGACCGCGACCTGGTCATCGCCCAGCTGCGGATCGCCTCCGGGCTCACGTTGCCGGAGCTGCGGCTGACCCAGGACGACATCACCCTCACCGGCGCGGCGATGCAGACCCGCATCACCACCGAGGACCCGGCCAACGAGTTCCGCCCCGACGTCGGCACGCTGTCGGTCTACCGCTCCCCGGGCGGCCCGGGCGTGCGTCTGGACGGCGGCACCGTGCACGTCGGCGCCGAGGTCTCGGCGCACTTCGACTCGATGCTGGTCAAGCTGACCTGCCACGGCCACGACTTCGCCAACGCCGCCCGGCGCGCCCGGCGCGCGCTGGCCGAGTTCCGGATCCGTGGTGTGGCGACGAACCTGCCGTTCCTGGCCGCCGTGCTGGAGGACGAGGACTTCAAGCAGGGCCGGGTGACCACCAGCTTCATCGAGGAGCGCCCGCACCTGCTCAAGGCCCGCCCGTCGGCCGACCGCGGCTCGCGGATCCTGCAGTACCTGGGCGAGGTCACGGTGAACAAGCCCAACGGTGACCGGCCGCTGGTCGTGGAGCCGGTGGACAAGCTGCCCGCCGGTGTCGACCTGGAGACGCCGGCGCCGGACGGCTCCGCGCAGCTGCTGCGCGAGCTCGGCCCCGAGGGCTTCGCACGCCGGCTGCGTGAGCAGACCGCCGTCGCCGTCACCGACACGACGTTCCGCGACGCCCACCAGTCGCTGCTGGCGACCCGGATCCGGACCCGGGACCTTCTCGCGGTCGCGCCGTACGTGGCGCGCACCATGCCCGAGCTGCTGTCGCTGGAGTGCTGGGGCGGTGCGACCTACGACGTGGCCCTGCGCTTCCTCGCCGAGGACCCGTGGGACCGGCTCGCCGCGATCAAGGCGGCGGCGCCGAACATCTGCACCCAGATGCTGCTGCGCGGGCGCAACACCGTCGGCTACACGCCGTACCCGCTCGCGGTGACCGACGCCTTCGTGCAGGAGGCGGCGGACACCGGCATGGACATCTTCCGGATCTTCGACGCCCTCAACGACGTGTCCCAGATGCGTCCGGCCATCGACGCCGTCCGCAGCACCGGCACGGCGCTGGCCGAGGTCGCGCTCTGCTACACCGCGGACCTGTCGGACCCGGGGGAGAAGCTCTACACCCTCGACTACTACCTGCGCTTGGCCGAGGAGATCGTCGAGGCCGGTGCGCACGTGCTGGCGATCAAGGACATGGCCGGGCTGCTGCGCCCGCCGGCGGCGCGGACGCTGGTCACGGCGCTGCGGGAACGCTTCGACCTCCCGGTGCACCTGCACACCCACGACACCGCTGGCGGCCAGCTCGCGACGCTGGTCGCGGCGATCGACGCCGGGGTCGACGCCGTCGACGGCGCGGTCGCCTCGATGGCCGGCACCACGAGCCAGCCGTCGCTGTCGGCGCTGGTCGCGGCCACCGACCACACCGACCGTGCGACCGGGCTGAGCCTGGCCGCGGTCGGGGACATGGAGCCGTACTGGGAGGCGGTGCGCAAGGTCTACGCGCCGTTCGAGTCCGGGCTCGCGTCGCCGACCGGGCGGGTCTACCACCACGAGATCCCCGGCGGGCAGCTGTCGAACCTGCGCCAGCAGGCGATCGCGCTCGGGCTGGGCGACCGGTTCGAGCTGATCGAGGACTGCTACGCCGCCGCGGACCGGATGCTGGGCAGGCTGGTGAAGGTGACGCCGTCGTCGAAGGTCGTCGGTGACCTGGCCCTGCACCTGGTCGGGGCCGGGGTGGAGTCCGCGGACTTCGAGAAGGACCCGGCGAGCTTCGACATCCCGGACTCGGTGATCGGGTTCCTGCGCGGTGAGCTGGGCTCGCCGCCCGCGGGCTGGCCGGAGCCGTTCCGGACCCGCGCGCTGGAGGGCCGCAGCCCCGCGGCGGAGAAGGCGGAACTGTCCGGCGACGACCGCGAGGGCCTCGCCCACGACCGGCGCCGCACGCTGAACCGGCTGCTGTTCCCCGGCCCGACCAAGGACTTCGACACCCACCGCGAGCAGTACGGCAACACCGCGGTGCTGTCGTCGAAGGACTTCTTCTACGGCCTGGAGGAGGACCTCGAGCACACCGTCGACCTCGAGCCCGGCGTCACGCTGATCATCGAGCTGGAGGCCGTCTCCGAGCCCGACGAGCGCGGCTACCGCACCCTGCTGACCACTCTGAACGGCCAGCTGCGCCCGGTGTCGGTGCGCGACGAGTCGGTCGCCACCGAGGTGAAGGCCGCGGAGAAGGCGGAGAAGGGCAACGACGCGCACGTCGCCGCCCCGTTCGCCGGTGTCGTGACGCTGCAGGTCGAGGAGGGCGACACCGTCGACGACGGCCAGACCGTCGCCACCATCGAGGCCATGAAGATGGAGGCGTCGATCACCGCGCACCGGGCCGGCACCGTCAAACGGCTCGCGATCGGGAAGGTCACCCAGGTCGAGGGCGGGGACCTGCTGGTCGAGCTGGACTGAGCCGCACGGCACGATGGAGCGATGACCAGGCTGATCGCGGGCACGGCGGGCGGACGACGGCTCGCCGTGCCGCCGTCGGGGACCCGGCCGACGTCGGACCGGGTCCGGGAGGCGCTGTTCTCCGCGCTCGACCACGACCCGGGCCTGCACGGCGCCGCCGTGCTCGACGTGTGCGCGGGTTCCGGCGCGCTGGGGCTGGAGGCACTGTCCCGGGGCGCCGCCGAGGCGCTGTTCGTCGAGTCGGACAAGCGGGCCGCGGGGGTGCTGCGGCGCAACCTGGCCGCGGTCGGGCTCGGCGGGTCGGTCGTCGCGGGGCGGGCCGGGACCGTGCTGGCCGGGCCCGCGCCGCGGGCGTTCGACGTGGTGCTGGTCGACCCGCCCTACGCGGTCCCCGACGACGAGGTCGCGGGCTGGCTGAGCGCCGCGGCCGCCCACGGGTGGCTCGCACCCGGGGCGGCCGTCGTCGTCGAGCGGGCGAAGGCGTCGGGGGAGTTCGCCTGGCCGGAGGGGTTCGCCGCGGGCCGGTCACGCCGCTACGGCGACACCGTCCTGCACCACGGCTCGCTCGTGGGCTGAGCCCGGATCAGGCCGCCGGGCCCAGTAGCCGGTCGGGCGTCAGGTCGGGCACCGTGCGGTGCGCCCCGGCCGCGGTCAGCTCCGCGTCCCCGGCCGTCGTCCGGACCCCGACGATGGTGCCCATCCCGGCCGCGACCAGCGAGGACACCCCGGCGACGGAGTCCTCGAACGCGACGCAGCCGCCCGGGTCGGCGTCGAGACGTCGGCACGCGGCGAGGTAGCCCTCCGGGTCCGGCTTGCCACGCACCACGTCCTCGGCGGTGACGACCAGCTCGACCAGCGGGGCCGCGCCGAGCACGTCACCCAGCACCCGGTCCGCCCAGCTGCGGCGGGCGCTCGTCACCACCGCGAGTCGGTGCCCGCGCTCGGCCAGCGAGCGGAGCAGCGCGGGTGCGCCGGGGACGACGTCGACGTCCTCGGCGAGGGCGGAGCCGTGCCCGGCCAGCTGCGCGGCGAGCTCGTCGGGGTCCTCGCCGCGCCACGGCCCGTCGACCTCGCGCAGTACGTCGACCGCGCGGCGGCCCATGAACCGGTGCCGGTAGGTGTCGTCGTCGACCTCGGCGCCCCACTCGGCGAAGAACCGGGCCCAGATCCGGCGGTGCACGTGCTCGCTGCGCACGAGGGTGCCGTCGAGGTCGAAGACGACCGGGGCCCCGTCGGGCACGGTGGCCACTGCGTCGGCGCCGCTCACAGGCGGAACAGCTCGTCGCCGGCGCGCACGGTGTGCCCGGTGGGGGCGGTCACCGACCCGGCGGGTGAGTCCAGCACGACGACCGGGCAGGTCGCGGCCAGGCCGGCCGCCCGCACGGCGGCGAGGTCGACGGTCAGCACCGGGGTACCCGGCTCGACCGGGTCGCCCTTCGCGACGTGCACGGTGAACCCGGCCCCGCCGAGCGAGACCGTGTCGATCCCGACGTGCACCAGCACCCCCGGCCCGTCGGCGGGGGCGACGACGAAGGCGTGCGGGTGCAGCGCCGCGACCGTCCCGCCGACCGGGGCCAGCACGACCGCCTCGGTGGTGTCCGCGGACGGCTCGACGGCCGTCCCACCGCCGAGCAGCTCGTCGCGGAACACTGGGTCCGGCACTCCCGCCGGCCCGACCACGGTCCCGTCGACGGGCGCGAGCACGGATCTCACAGCAGGTCCCGGACGTCGTCGCAGAGGTTCTCCGCCTCCGGCCCGATCACGACCTGCACGACGGTCCCGGACCGGACCACACCGTGCGCCCCGGCGGCCTTCAGCGCGGCGTCGTCGACCAGGCCGGGGTCGCCGACCTCGGTCCGCAGCCGGGTGATGCACGCCTCGATGTCGGTGATGTTCCCGGGCCCGCCCAGCCCCGCCACGATGTCGTCGGCCCTGCTCATGGGGTTCCTCCGCTCTCCGGTCACTACTGGTCATGACCAGTGTCTTGACAGTGCCGCGATCGCCCCGCACCCTCACTGGTTATAACCAGACCGTACCGGCTGACGCGGCAGCTCCACAACGCCCGCGCACCGGCCCCGGTCGCCGACACCTCACGAGGAGTGCGAGCCCATGAGCACCTCCACAGCGGAACCGGTACGACGACGGGCCGGGCTGGCCGGCCTGCAGCGTCTCGGCCGGAGCCTGATGCTCCCGATCGCCGTCCTGCCCGCGGCCGGTCTGCTGCTGCGTCTGGGGCAGGACGACCTGCTCGGCGGGGTCGAGGCGCTGAAGCAGCCCGCGGCGGTGCTCGCCGCGGCCGGTGGTGCGCTGTTCGACCACCTCCCGATGATCTTCGCGGTCGGCATCGCGATCGGCTGGGCGCGCCGCTCCGACGGTTCCACCGCCCTGGCGGCCCTCGTCGGCTACCTCGTCATGGACGGCGTGTTCACCGCGCTGTCCCCGGTGCTGCTGCCCGGGGTGCTCGACTCGAAGGGCGAGCAGGCCACGATCGACTTCGGGGTGCTGGGCGGCATCGTCGCGGGGCTCGTCGCGGCGCTGCTGTGGCAGCGCTTCCACCGCACGACGCTGCCGACCTTCCTCGGCTTCTTCAACGGCCGTCGGCTGGTCCCGATCCTCACCGCGGTCTCGATGATGGTGATCGCGTCGGTGATGAGCCTGGTCTACCCGGTCTTCAACACCGGGCTGACCGGGCTGGGCACCGTGGTCGGGGAGAACGCGGTCGTCGGCGGCGGGATCTTCGGCCTGGTCAACCGGCTCCTGCTGCCGGTCGGGCTGCACCACATCGTCAACAACGTCGTCTGGTTCCTCATCGGGGACTTCGACGGCACCCGCGGTGACCTCAACCGCTTCTTCGCCGGTGACCCGACCGCCGGGACGTTCATGACCGGCTTCTTCCCGATCATGATGTTCGCGCTGCCCGCGGCGGCACTCGCGATCTGGCACGAGGCCCGCCCGGAGCGGCGCAAGGTCGTCGGCGGGATCATGGTGTCGGTCGCGCTGACCTCCTTCGTCACCGGCATCACCGAGCCGCTCGAGTACGCCTTCGTCTACGTCGCGTGGCCGCTCTACCTGATCCACGCGGTGCTCACCGGCACCTCGCTCGCGCTGGTCAACGCGCTCGACATCCACAGCGGGTTCGCCTTCTCCGCCGGCGCGATCGACTACGTCCTCAACTTCGGCCAGTCCACCCGGCCGCTGTGGCTGATCCCGATCGGGCTGGCCTACGCCGTCGTCTACTACGTGCTGTTCCGCTTCGTGATCCGCCGCTGGAACCTGCGCACCCCCGGCCGGGAGGACGACGAGACCACCGGCACCGAGACCACACCGGCCACCGTCACCGCCGCGACCACCGAGAGCGCCGGGACCACCGGGGCCGCCGTCGACACCGACACCGCCGGACGGACCGACCGGTGACCACCCACGAGGAGCAGGAGAGCACCGTGCACACCCGCACCGCCGTCGTCGCGTCCCGGGTGGGGCTGCACGCCCGCCCGGCCGCGCTGTTCGCCCGCGCAGCAGGCGCCACCGGACTGGACGTCACCGTCGCGACGCAGGGGAAGGACCCGGTCGACGCCCGCAGCGTCCTCGGGCTCATGACCCTCGGCGTCGTCTTCGGCGACGAGGTCGTCCTGCGGGCCGACGGCGACGAGGCACCCGCCGCGCTGGACGGCCTCGTGGCGCTGCTCGAGACGGACCACGACGCGTGACGGCGGACCGCGTGCTGCGCGGCACCGTCGTCACCGACGGCCGGCTGCTCCCGGACTCGGTCGTCGCGGTCGCGGGGGACCGGATCGTCGCAGTCGTCCCGGCCGCGGCGTACGACGGTCCGCTCCCGCCCGCGTCGTCGTCGCTGCTGCTGCCCGGGCTGGTCGACGTGCACGACCACGGCGGTGCCGGACACGGCTTCCCGGACGCGACGGCGGCCGGGGCCGCGGCGGCCGTCGCCCACCACCGGGCGCACGGCACGACGACGACGGTCGCCTCGCTCGTCTCGGCCCCGCCGGACGTGCTGGCCGAACGGATCGCGACGCTGCGCCCGCTCGTCGTCGCCGGGGATCTCGCCGGGATCCACCTGGAGGGCCCGTTCCTGGCGACCGCGCGGTGCGGCGCGCACGACCCGCGAGCGATCCTCCCGGGTGATCCCGTGCTGCTCGACGAGCTGCTGACCAAGGCCGACGGCGCCGTCGCGTCGGTGACCTACGCGCCGGAGACCGCGCACGCGGCGGACCTGCTCGCGGTGCTCGCCATGCACGGCGTGCTGCCGAGCATCGGCCACACCGACGCCGACGCCCGTACCACCACGACCGGGATCGAACGGGCCGGCGGGGCGCCGATGAGCGCCACCCACCTGTTCAACGCGATGCCCCCGGTGCACCACCGGGCGCCCGGGCCCGCCGCGGCGTGCCTGGCGGCGGCCGCGCGGGGCGAGCTCGTCGTGGAGCTCGTCGCGGACGGGGTGCACCTGGCCGCCGAGACCGTCGCCGCGGTGTTCGACCTCGTCGGGCCGGACCGGGTCGCGCTGGTCACCGACGCGATGGCCGCGGCCGGGATGCCGGACGGCCAGTACCGCCTGGGCACCATGCAGGTCCGGGTGGACGACGGCGTCGCCCGGATCCCGGACGGGCCCATCGCGGGCGGCACCGCGTGCCTGGTCGACGTCGTCCGGGCCACGGTGCGCGACGCGGGGGTCCGGCTGCCGGACGCGGTGCTCGCCGCGACCCGCACGCCGGCCCGGCTCCTCGGGCTCGACGGCGAGGTCGGGTCGCTGGCCCCGGGCCACCGCGCCGACGTGCTCGTCACCGACGCGGACCTGCGGCCGCGCCACGTGCTGCGTGCCGGGGAGCCCGTCACCGGTGGGGGTGCGTGATGGAGGTCGTGGTCCTCGACGACCCACGGGCCTGCGGGCGGGCGGTCGCCGACGCCGTCGCCGAGGTCCTGGCCCGTGACACCGGCCGGCCGGCGACCCTCGGGCTCGCCACCGGAAGCTCCCCGCTGCCCGCCTACGCCGAGCTGATCCGGCGGCACCGCGAGGAGGGGCTGTCCTTCGCCGGGGCGCGGGCGTTCCTGCTCGACGAGTACCTGGGGCTGCCCACGGGGCATCCGCAGTCCTACCGCGAGGTCATCCGCCGGGAGCTGACCGACCATCTCGACATCGACCCGGCCGCGGTGCACGCCCCCGACGGCACCCGCGCCGACCCGGAGGCGGCCGCCGCCGACTACGAGCGGCTGCTCGCCGCGCACGGCCCGGTGGACCTGCAGATCCTGGGCATCGGCGGGAACGGTCACATCGGGTTCAACGAGCCCGGCTCGGCGTTCGACTCGCGCACCCGGGTCACGACGCTGACCGAACGGACCCGCGCCGACAACGCACGCTTCTTCGACCGTCCGGCCGACGTGCCGCACCGGGTGCTCACCCAGGGGCTGGCCACCATCACCGGCGCGCGGCGGATCGTGCTCGTCGCGACGGGGGAGGGCAAGCGCGCGGCCGTGGCGGCGACGGTGTCCGGACCGGTCACGACCGACGTGCCCGCGACCGTGCTGCGCACCCACCCGCACTGCACGCTCGTGCTCGACCGGGCGGCCGCCGGGGAGCGGGCCGGGCCCGTCGCGGCCGGGCAGGTCGGCGCACCGGGACGGGGGCGGTAGTGGCTACGGTGGACGGCACCATGAACGGCGAGGTCCGGATCGGCGACGGGGTCGTGCCCAAGCACGAGCAGCTCCGCACCCTGCTCGCGGAGACAATCGCGCGGGACTTCTCACCGGGCGACCCCTTCCCCAGCGAGCGCAGGCTGTGTCTGGACCACGGCGTGAGCCGGGTGACGGTGCGGGCCGCCGTCGGCGAGCTGGAGCGCGACGGGCTGCTGACCCGGGTCCGTGGCAAGGGCACCTACGTCGCCGCCCGCACCGCGCGCTCCCGGCTGCACCTCGCGTCCTTCCACGACGACATGCGCCGGCTCGGACTGACCCCGACCACGGTCGTCCTCGAGGTCGCCTGCACCACCGGGCCGCCGGAGGCCGTCCGTGCGCTCGGCCAGGGCCCCGACGGCCGGTGCTGGCACCTGCGGCGGCTGCGCGTCGCCGACGGGGTGCCGATGTCGATCGACGACGCCTGGTACGACGCCGAGCTGGTCCCGGACCTCGACGCCCACGACCTCAGCGGCTCGGTCTACGGGATCCTGCAGGACCACTACCGGCTCCCCATCGACCGCGCCGAGCAGACCGTCGCCGCCCGGCAGGCCGACGAGGCCTCGGCGGTCCTGCTCGGGATCCCCGCGGGGCACCCGGTCCTGGTGTTCGACCGGACCGCCAGCTCCGGCGACCGGCCGGTCGAGTACACCGTGTCCCACTACCGCGGTGACCGCTACGAGCTGCACATGTCGCTCGACCGGAGCTGGGCCTGACCGGTGATCACCGGCTGATAGGTTCCGCCCCATGCCCGAGGTCCGCCGCGCCGTCTGCCCCGGTTCCTACGACCCGCCGACGGTGGGGCATCTCGACGTCATCGCCCGCACCGCGGGGCTGTTCGACGAGGTGTTCGTCGCG
The DNA here is from genome assembly GCF_008369905.1 of Pseudonocardia sp. EV170527-09. NCBI lineage: Bacteria > Bacillati > Actinomycetota > Actinomycetes > Pseudonocardiales > Pseudonocardiaceae > Pseudonocardia > Pseudonocardia sp. EV170527-09. Next base: position 18,022 of record NZ_VRMC01000029.1, on the reverse strand, counting down.
ATCCTCGTGAACCCCCGCAAGGAGGGGCTGTTCTCCGTCGACGAGCGTGTCGCGATGCTCACCGAGATCACCGCGGACCTGCCGGGCGTGCGGGTCGAGTCGTTCCAGGGCCTCGTCGTCGACTACTGCCGTGAGCGCGGCGCCGGGGCGATGGTCAAGGGCCTGCGCGGCGCGACGGACTACGACTACGAGCTCCCCATGGCGCACATGAACCGGCACCTGACCGGGGTCGAGACGCTGTTCCTGCCCGGCGCGCCCGGGCAGGTCTACGTGTCGAGCTCGCTGGTCAAGGAGGTTGCCCGCGGCGGCGGCGACGTCACCGCGTTCCTCCCGCCGAGCGTGCACACCCGGCTGCTGGAGCGCCTGTCCGGCTGAGCCCGGACCTCTGCGAGGCTCACCCGGTCGGAACTTGACACGCGGGAGCGGCGCCGAATAACGGGTCCGCGCCCGTGACGGTGAGAGGATCGCTCGCGTGTACCGGGTCTTCGAGTCGCTGGACGCGCTGGTGACGATCGTCGAGGAGGCGCGCAGCGTCCCGATGACGTCGAACTGCGTGGTCCCGCGCGGCGACGTGCTGGAGCTGCTCGACGACGTCCGCGAGGCGATCCCGGGCGAGATGGACGACGCCCAGGACGTGCTCGACCGGCGCGACGACATCGTGTCCGAGGCCGAGCGCGAGGCGGAGGAGACCCGGACCGCGGCGAACTCCGAGGCCGAGGAGACGCTGCAGAACGCGCGCACCGAGGCCGAGCGGCTCGTCGCCGAGGCGCAGGAGGAAGCCGGGCGCACCCTGGCCGAGGCCCGCCACGAGGCGGAGCGCGCCGTCGCCGAGGGCCGCCGTCAGTACGCCGAGCTCACCGACCGGGCCCGTGACGAGGCCGAGCGGATGAGCCACGCCGGCCGGGCCGCGCACGACCGGCTCATCGCCGACGGGCAGAACGAACAGACCCGGCTGGTGTCCCAGACCGAGGTCGTCCGCTCCGCGCACGCCGAGGCCGACCGGCTGCGCCGCGAGTGCGACGACTACGTCGACACCACCCTCGGCGAGCTGGAGACCACCCTGAACAACGCGCTGGGCGTCGTCGGGCGCGGGCGCAGCCAGATCTGGCGCGGTCAGTACGGCCCGAACTACGGCGGCGGGCTGCCCCCGGAGCAGGGGCGCACCGGCACCGGGATGGACCTGATCGACTGACGGCCGCCGGCACCGGGTCGGGTCAGTCCGGCCCGCGGTAGGTGTGCCCGGTGGGTGTCGTGGTCGTGACCCCGTCCGGACCGCGGGCCACGTGCCATCCGGGTTGTTCGCGGATGTGGTTGTGGAACTCGCACAGTCCGCGTCCGTTGTCGAGTTCGGTGCGTCCGCCGTCGGCGGCCCGGTGGATGTGGTCGATGTGGCGGAGGGGTGCGTCGCAGTAGGGCTCGGTGCACCGATTCCCCGCACGGGCCTTCACCAGCGTGGCGAGGAGTCCGGTGAAGGTGCGTTGGCGTGAGTCCCCGCCGATGACCAGACCCTGGTCGGTGAGCAGCCGCCGCAGGGATGCGGTTCCCTCGCTGGTGGCCAGCAGCTCGACCGGGACGGGTCCGAGCCCGGGGATCTCCGCGGGCAGTGGGGAGGTGGGGTCGAGCAGGGACTGGACCGGGACGGTGACCTGGACCTCCAGGTTGACCGCGGTCGCGGTGGCCTGTCCGGTGACGCGTTCGACCAATGTGTCGGCGAGTACCTGCCCGCGGCTGCGGGTCAACGGTGCCGGATCCACCTGGACCTGCACGAAGGCCTTCTGCAGTGCGGCGAGGCAGGCCGCGCCTTGTGCGACGGGGAGGTAGGCGGTCAGGTAGCTCATCGCGTCCGGTGCCGGTCGCAGGGTGACCCGACGCTCGGCCGCGGCGGCGTGGACGCGGGCTCGGAAGTGTTCGGGGGCGATTTCGGCGACGAGTCGGCGGGTCATGGCGCGGAGCCGGCCGATCCCGTAGCGGGTGAGGTCGTGTGTGGCGAGCCGGGTGTCGACCTGCCTGCGCCTGCGTGGGTCGAGGTCGCGGCATTCGACGGCGATCGCGGTGACCTTGGCGGCGCTGAGCTCGCCGGCGATGTGCAGGCCGCGGATGTGGTCGAGTCCGGAGTGCAGGTCGCGGGCATTGGCGACGCGGGTGCGGGCCTCGGTGGTGGAGACCCGGCAGGCGAGCTGGACCTGGGCGACGACGCTGCGGTGGAGCCGCTCGACGTCGGTCCGGGAGCGGTCGCTCCGGTCGGTCCGGTCGTCGGTGAGGCGGTTCTCGACGTGGGCTCGGGCGAACGCCCGGATGCGGGTGGACTGGAGGGCAGCGAGGGAGGCCTGGACGGACTCGATCTGCTGGACCTGGTCGATCAGGTCGGCCTCGGAGAGCAGGGTGGTGTCGTCGTCGATGGCCTGGTCGATCAGGAGCTGGATCAGGGCGAGGTCGCCGGAGCGGAACCTGCCGCGGCCCACGCCGGTGGCGTGGTCGGGTGGCTCCTGGGTCGCGGTCACATCGTCGATACTACTCGAACATGTGTTCGAGTTCTAGTTCTCGTTCACCATTGCGAACTCGTGAGCTGCGAGAACGGTGCTGGTCCTGCGTCCCGGGCACAGCGGGAGCACGATGCGCCGGCACCCCGGACCACGGCAGGGCCGAGGCCCCGGCCGGCCCTGCTGTGTGCCGTCGACTGCGGCCCGGACGCCGGGCGCGCCGATCAGGGACCGCCCGCCCCACCGTCAGCCCTGCTCCGCCGCCCACTCGGCGACCCGCCGCGCGCTCTCCTCCGGCGACAGGTCCTCCACCCGGGTCATCACCGCCCACCGCACCCCGTACGGGTCGACGACCGAGCCGAACCGGTCCCCGGACACGAACGTCGAGACCGGCTCCCGCACGGTCGACCCGGCCTCGGTCAGCGTGGCGACGGTCGCGTCGGTGTCGGGCACGTACACCGCGAGTGACAGCGACACCGGGTGGTCGCCCGCCGGGGCGGCGACGAGGCCGTAGTCGGGCATCGCGTCGGAGACGGTGAACCGGCCGGCCGCCAGCTCCAGCTCGGCGTGCCCGATCATGTCGCCCATCTCGGTGACCGAGAGCACCCGGGCCCCGAAGGCGGCACAGTAGAGTTCGATCGCCGCGCGGGCGGGTGATGCCACCAGGTGCGGGGTGATCGAGGTGACCCCGTGCGGGCGGCCGTCGGTGGTGTGGGTGCCGGTGACGCTGCTCGTGAGCTCCATGGGACGAGCGTGCCCGCCCCGCGACACGGGCGGATTGAACATTGCCGACAGGAGTGGTCGATGACCGTCGAGTCGCGCGGGCACCTGAACCCGGGCGCCCCGGAGGTCGCGCTCGACCGGGTTCGGATCGGGCTCGACGACCTCGTGCGCTGGGTGTGGACCGCCCGCTGGGACGTGCCGCCCGGGCGCACGGTGCGCCAGCGGGTGCTGCAGTACCCGGCGTTCAACCTCGTCACCGACCCGGTCACCGCGACGCTGCACGGGCCGCGCACCGGCGTCGACGTCCGGGAGCTGACCGGGCGGTCCTGGGTCGTCGGCGTGCTGCTCCGGCCCGGCGCGACCCCGCTGTTCACCGCCACCGCGCCGGCCGCACTGCGTGGCGCCGACGAGGAGGTCCACGCCGCGCCGGTGGCGGAGCTGACCACGGCCGTGGCGTGCGGCGACCCGGCCGCGACGGTGCGGGACTGGCTCGCCCCGCTGGCCGACCGGGTCACCGACGCCGGACGCCTGGTCAACCGGGCCTGCGCGCTGGCCGAGTCCCGCACCGACGTCGTGCGCGCCGACCAGCTCGCCGAGCTCGTCGGCGTCGCGCCGCGGACGCTGGAACGGCTGGTCCGCGGCCACATCGGGCTGACCCCGCTGTGGCTGATCGAGTGCCGTCGCCTGCAGCACGCCGCCGCGGTGCTCCGGACCGACCCGGATGCCGCGCTGGCCGGTCTGGCCGCCGAACTCGGCTACGCCGACCAGGCCCACTTCACCCGTCGCTACCGGGCCGTGCTCGGCGAGACCCCCGGCGCGACCCGGCAGGCGGCCCGCGCGGCCGGGTGATCGCGGCTACGGCTGCGGCGCAGGTGCTTCACCGTGGGCAGTCACTGTGATCGGATACGCCGGAAGCAGGAATCCAGGTCACCCGCCGTACTACTCTCCCGCGCATGGCACGCCGGCCCGAACCCGACCCGACGACCTGGTGGGAACGCTATGGGCACCGGCTGGAAGGACCCCCCGTGACGAACCCGGCCCCGCCCCCCGAGGCCCCGCGTCCCGAGCTGCCCCGCTCCGAGGCTCGGCGTGGGAACGCCGGGGCGGCTGCGGCGGACCTGCGTGAGGACGCCATGCTGCGGCCCCGGCCCGACCGGCCGCGCACCGGTTTGCGTCGCGCCCTCTACGACATCACCGGTGGCCGGGTGAACCCCGGCCCGAGCGATGCCGAGGAGCTCCGCTCCGGGATGCTGGCCCGGGTCCGCGCACCACTGGCCGGCGCACACCGGGTGGCGGTCATGTCGGTGAAGGGCGGCGTCGGCAAGACCACGGTCGCGGCCTGCCTCGGGCAGGCACTGGCCGAGCACCGCGGGGACCGGGCCGTCGTCCTCGACGCGAACCCCGACGCCGGCACGCTCGCCGACCGGCTGACCGGCGACTCCCGGATCACCGTCCGCGAGCTGCTGAACGACCTGGAGGGGGTCGGCACCTGGACCGACGTGTCCCGCTACACGAGCCTCGCCGGGCGCCTGCAGGTCCTGGCCTCGGAGCAGGACCCCGCCTCCGGTGAGGCGTTCTCCCGCGACGAGTACGAGCGCGTCGTCGACCTGCTGGGCCGCTTCTTCAACATCATCATCACCGACTCGGGCACCGGGATGGTGCACTCCACGATGCAGGGCACCCTCGCGCGCGCCGACTCCGTGGTCGTCGTGGGAGCCCCCACCGTCGACGGGGCGGGCCGGGCCAGCAAGACGCTGGACTGGCTGGTCGCGCACGGCCACGGCGACCTCGTCCGCAACGCGGTGGTCGTGCTGTCCTGCGACCGGCGCAGCGCCGAGGTCGACGCCGCCCGGATCCGCGAGCACTTCGCCCAGCGGGTGCGCGGCGTCGTCGAGGTGCCGCACGACCCGCACCTGGCCACCGGCGGGCGGATCGACCCGGCCCGGCTCCGGCCGGCGACCGCGGACGCGTTCCTGGAGCTGGGCGCCCTGGTCGCCGACGCGTTCGACGTGCGACGACGCGACTGACCGGGCCGCGTACGCTGGTCGGCGAGATGAACACCGCGCGCAGCCAGAACCGTCCCGACGACAACCCCTGGGTCCTCTCCACCCGCGAGCTGGCCCGCCGCCCCGGCAACCAGCGCACCGTGGCCCGCACGGTCCCCGCGCCGTCCGGCGACGCCGAGATCGGGCTGACCGGGGTGATCGCCGTCCCCGGCGGGTCCGACGTCGAGCTCGACGTGTCCCTGGAGTCGGTGACCGAAGGCGTCTACGTCTCCGGCACCGCCGACGCCCGGCTGGCGGGGGAGTGCTCGCGCTGTCTGGAGCCGATCGGCGAGGACGTGCAGGTCCGGATCGGCGAGCTGTTCGCCTACCCGGACTCGGTCACCGAGGAGACCACCGACGCCGACGAGATCCCGCGCCTGGTCGACGAGCGGATCGACCTCACCCAGGCCGTGCGCGACGCGATCGTGACCGAGCTGCCGATGGCACCGCTGTGCCGCGAGGACTGCCCCGGTCTGTGCGTCGAGTGCGGGGAGAGGTGGGCCGATCTCCCATCGGATCACGGGCATGAGACACTGGATCCTCGTTGGGCGGCGCTCCGTGAGCGCCTGCCCTCCACCGGCTGAGCGGCGGCTCCTCGTGAGCCCGCTCCCCGGTGGGCAGACCTGATCGTTCGAAGTACCGAGGAGTGTCATCATGGCCGTTCCCAAGCGCCGGATGTCGCGGTCGAACACGCGTGCGCGCCGGTCGCAGTGGAAGGCCACTGCGCCGACCCTGGTCGCCTGCTCGAACCGCGCCTGCCGTGAGCCGAAGCTGCAGCACATCGCCTGCCCGACCTGTGGGCAGTACGACGGTCGTCAGGTCACCAGCCCGGCCTGATCGCAGCAGTGGGCGACAAGAGTGTGACCGGTCCGGTGACGGACCGGTCACCTCTGCTGTCCGCACTCGGTGTGGACCTGGACGAGACGCTGCTCACGCTGGCGCTGACCCACCGGTCCTACGCCTACGAGCACGGTGGACTGCCGACCAACGAGCGCCTGGAGTTCCTGGGCGACTCGGTGCTGTCGATCGTGATCACCGAGCGGCTGTACCGGGACCACCCGGACCTGCCCGAGGGGCAGCTGGCGAAGCTGCGCGCGAGCGTGGTCAACATGCACGCGCTCGCCACCGTCGCCGTGGCCTTGCCCACACCGGACGGTGTGCCGCACGGCCTCGGCGCGTACCTGTACCTGGGGCGCGGTGAGGAGCTGACCGGTGGCCGGTCGAAGGCCAGCATCCTGGCCGACGCCACCGAGGCGCTGCTCGGCGCGGTGTACCTCGCGCACGGCCTCGAGCCGTCCCGCGAGCTGATCCACCGGCTGTTCGCGGACCTGCTGCACAGCGCCCCGCTGCTCGGCGCCGGCCTGGACTGGAAGACCAGCCTGCAGGAGCTCACCGCCGCCGGCGGGCACGGTGTGCCCGAGTACCGGATCGACGAGGAGGGCCCGGACCACCTGAAGGTGTTCACCGCGACGGCCGTCGTCGGGGGTCGTGACCTCGGCAGCGGCGCGGGACGCACCAAGAAGGAGGCCGAGCAGAAGGCGGCCGAGATCGCCTGGCACGCGCTGTCCGACGAGAGTGCCGGCTCCGGGCGGTAGCCGCGATGCCGGAACTGCCCGAGGTCGAGGTCGTCCGCCGCGGCCTCGCCGACCACGTGCTGGACCGGTGGATCGCGCGCGTCGAGGTCCTGCATCCGCGCGCGGTGCGCCGGCACCCCACCGGGGCGGACGACTTCACCGCCCGGCTGGCCGGGCGCACGCTGTCCGCGGCCGCCCGGCGCGGCAAGTACCTCTGGCTGGAGCTGGACACCGCCGGCCCCGGTGACGACGCGCTGCTCGCGCACCTGGGCATGTCCGGGCAGATGCTCGTCGAACCCCCGGACGCGCCCGACGAGAAGCACCTGCGGGTGCGCGTCCGGTTCGACGACGACGGCCCCGAGCTCCGCTTCGTCGACCAGCGCACCTTCGGCGGGCTGTCGGTGCACCCCCTCGCCGCGGCTGCGGGCGGCGGCCTGGTGCCCGAGCCCGTCGCCCACATCGCCCGCGACCCGATGGACCCGGCGTTCTCGGCCGACGACGCCGTCGCGGCGATGCGTCGCCGTCGCACCGAGGTCAAGCGGGCGCTGCTCGACCAGACCGTCGTCTCCGGGATCGGCAACATCTACGCCGACGAGGCGCTCTGGCGGGCCCGGCTGCACGGCACCCGGCCCACCGAGAAGCTGACCCGGGCCCAGGGCCACACCGTCCTCGACGCCGCGACGACCGTCATGCACGAGGCGCTCGCCCAGGGCGGCACCTCCTTCGACGCGCTGTACGTCAACGTCAACGGCGCCTCGGGCTACTTCGACCGCTCCCTGAACGTCTACGGCCAGGCGGACCGGGCGTGCCGTCGCTGCGGCACCCCGATCCGCCGGGACGCGTTCATGAACCGCTCGTCGTTCACCTGCCCGCGGTGCCAGCCGGCCCCGCGGCCCCGCCGCTGACCGGCGCGCCGACCGGGCGCCGACCGGCGCGGGACCTCAGGAGCAGTCGCGGCGCAGCAGGTCCTCCGGGGTATCGCGGCGCAGCAGCGGCAGCGACGCCCCCGCGGCGACCGCGACCACCGGCGGGCGCGGGACCTGGTTGTAGGTCGAGGCCATCGAGGCGTGGTACGCGCCGGACACCGGCACCGCCAGCAGGTCCCCGGGTGCGACGTCGGCGGGCAGCCGGACGCCGTCGGCGATCACGTCGGAGGACTCGCAGTGCCGCCCCGCCACGCGGACCGACTCCAGCGGTGCCCGGGTGGCGCGTCCGACGAGCCGGACCGGGTAGCGGGCGCCGTAGAGGGCGGGGCGCGGGTCGTCGCTCATGCCGCCGTCGACCAGCACGGTGGTGCGGCCGTCGCCGCAGCGCTGCACCGCGCCGACCCGGTAGAGCGTCACCCCGGCCCGGGCGACGATCGCGCGCCCCGGCTCGACGAGCAGCCGCGGCTCGTCGATGCCGTGCGCCGCGCAGGCCCGGGCCAGGGTGCCCCGCACGGCCCGGCCGAAGGTCGCCGGGTCCAGGCAGGGCTCGCCCTCGGCGTAGCCGACCGCGTGCCCGCCGCCCAGGTCCAGCTCGGCGACGGTGATCCCGTACCGCGCACGCAGCGCCGCGATCACGCCCACCATCCGGACCGCGGCCCGCTCGTAGCGCAACACCGACGGCACCTGCGAGCCCAGATGGCAGTGCAGCCCGGCCAGCTCCAGCTCGGGACGGGCCAGTACCCGTCCGGCCACCTCCAGCGCCTCGGCGGGCGGCATCCCGAACCACGACGACGCGGTGCCGGTCGTGAGCCCCGGGTGGGTGCCGGCGTCGACGTCCGGGCTGATCCGCAGCAGCACCTTCTGCCGGCGCGGCGCGAGCGCGGCGATCCGGTCGACCTCCGCCGCCGAGTCCAGCACGATCCGCCCGACGCCCGCGGCGAACGCGGCCTTGAGGTCCTCGTCGGTCTTGACGGTGCCGTGCAGCACGATGCGGTCCCCGGGCAGTCCCGCGGCCGCGGCCACCGCGACCTCGCCGCCGGAGCACGCGTCGACCGAGCAGCCCTCGTCGGCGACCAGGCGGGCCATTCCGCGGCAGAGGAACGCCTTGCCGGCGTAGACGATCTCGGCGTCGGGCAGCGCGGCCCGGTAGGCGCGGCAGCGGGCGCGGACGTCGGCGGTGTCGAGCACCTGCACCGGGGTGCCGAAGCGGGCGGCGAGCTCGGCGAGGTCGACGCCGCCGATCTGCAGGGCGCCGTCGGAGGTCGTGCGGGTCGTGACCGGCCACAGGCCCGGCTCGAGGCGGGCGGCGAGCGTCGGGCGGAGGGAGGGGAGCAGGTCGGCGAGGGTCACCGGGATGACTCCTTGGTGGCGGGCGCCCGGTGCGGGCGCCGTGCCCCTCCGTTGTCGCCCCGCGGAGCCGCGCGCGTCCTCCGTCGCTACGCCGCCCTGACGCCGTCCGGCGCAGGACTGGCGGCCCGTTGACACCCGGCTCCGAACCCGGCTCGACATGCGCCCGGTGCAGCGGTGCGGAGACTACTGCGCATCGCATAGTAGTCTGCGATGCGTAAGGAGGTGCGATGGACACCAGCCAGCTGCTCAAGGGAGTGCTCGACCTCGCGGTGCTCGCGGTCCTGGACCGCGCGGACGGATACGGCTACGAGGTCGTCCGGGCCCTGCGCGGCGCCGGCCTCGCCGAGGTGGGGGACGCCTCGGTCTACGGCACGCTGCGCCGGCTCTACGGCGCGGGCCTGCTGACCTCGTACGTGGTCCCCAGCGAGGAGGGGCCGCACCGCAAGTACTACGCGATCAACGAACCGGGCCGGGTCCGGCTGCGGGAGACGACCGACCGGTGGCGCGCGTTCGCCACCACGATGGAAGGCCTGGTGGGCACATGAGCACCGAGCAGAGCGGGGGCGGCCGCGGCGGCGGCAGCAACGGTGGCAACGGCACCGACACCGACGTCACGGCACGCATCGGCGACCCGGTCACCGACGACTACCTGGTGGGCCTGCGGGTCGCACTGATCGGCCTGCCGCACACCGAGGTCGCCGAGATCGTCGACGACGCGCGTGGGCACCTCGCGGAGCTCGCCGAGGAGCTGGGCGCCGGCTACGGCCGCGACGCGGTGCACGCCCGGCTCGGCAGCCCGCAGGACTACGCGGCCGAGCTGCGCGCGGCGGCCGGGTACCCGCCCGCGCAGCAGGAGCCCGTGGAGCGCCCGCGCACCGGGCAGGCCGGGTTCGCCCTGGCCGCGCTCGTCGTCGCGACCGCCGCGGCGGGGGCCGCGGGGCTCGCGATGGGGCAGGTCGGGCCGTCGACGGTGGCGCCGCTGTTCCTTGCGGTGCCGCTCGCCGCGGCCGGTGCGCTGGCCGCCTGGTCCGACGGGCCGGGGCAGCCCGCGGCGGCGTCGCTGCCGTCGGTCGTGGCGCTGCGCGAACGGCTCGCCCGGGCCCGCACCGACGGCGCGGCCGGGGGGTTCGTGCTGTCCCTGCAACCCGGCTGGTGGGTGCTGCGCGCGCTGGTCGCGGCCGGGGTGATCGGGTGGGTGTTCGGCGGCGGCGGGTCCGCCGGGCTGGTGACGGCGCTGGTCCTCGCCGTGCCCGCGGTGCCGCTGTCGGTGCTGCTGGGCCGGCGCAGTGCAGCCGACCGGCGGCTGCTGTGGGCCGTCGTACCGCTGAACGCGTTCGCGGTGGGACTGCTGGTGGCCGCGGTGCTGGCGCAGGGGCAGGACCGCACCGGGGACGTGGTGTCCTACTCGCCCCCGGCGGGGCTGAGCCTCGACGGCACCACCGTCGCCGACGTGCGGCCCTTCGACGCGAAGGGGAGGCCGCTGAGCGAGGTGTACCTGTTCGACGAGAACGGCCGCCCGCTCGCGGTCGACGACCACTCCTGCGTCGACGAGGGGGTCGACGAGGGGTATGTCGCCACGTCCACCCCGCCGGCGCCCGGACCGTACCCGCGGGGCGTCCGCACGACCGACCCGACGACCGGGCGCTGCGTGACCCAGCCGCCGCAGCCGCTGGTCGTGACGATCCCGCAGACCACGGCGCCCCGCCCGACGAGCGCGCCACCCGCCCCGTCGCCCGCGCAGTCGACCGCGCCGGTGCCGGCCGCGCCGACCACGACGGGCTGACGCCCGGGGCCGACCACGACGGGCTGACGCCCGGGGCCGGGCGCCCACGGGGGGTGGGCGCCCGGCCCTCACAGCCAGTCGTTGTGCTTGAACGCCGCGTACAGCACGAGGCCGAGCAGCAGCATCAGCCCGATGGCCATCGGGTAGCCCAGGGCCCAGTGCAGCTCCGGCATCTCGTCGAAGTTCATGCCGTAGATGCCGGCGATCAGGGTCGGCGCGAACAGGATCGCCGCCCACGACGACACCCGCTTCATCTGCTCGTTCTGCGTAAAGCCCGCCTCGGTGAGCCGGGTCATCTCCTCGTTCTGGCGCTGCGCGACGAGCGTCGAGTTGACGGTGAGGATGTTGCCGAGCAGGTCCCGGAAGCCCTCGACGCGCTCCCTGACCCGGGTCGCGTGGTCGATCACGTCGCGCATCGCGCGGCGCAGCTCTAGGTCCGGGGCGTCGCCGGACTTGGCGAACCGGGCCCGCAGCTCGATGAAGATCTCCTGCAGCGGCTCGACGGCTCGCTGGAACGCGATGACCTGCCGGGTCAGCTGATAGATGCGCCGCGAGACGTTCGGGTCGCCGCGGAACACCTCCTCCTCGATCCCGTCGATGTCGTCCTGCAGGCCGTCGAGGACGGGGAAGTAGTCGTCGACGACCCGGTCGAGCACCGCGTAGAGCACCGCCATCGGGCCGTGCGCGAGCAGCTCGGGGTCGCTCTCCAGCCGGTCGCGGACCTCGCTGAGCTGCGGCTCGACGGCGTGCCGCACGGTGATCACGAAGTCGGGTCCGAGGAACAGGTGGACCTCGCCGATCTCCACCACCTCGTCGGCGTCGACGTAGCGGGCGGGGCGCAGCACCACGAACTCGGCGCTGCCGTAGCGCTCCAGCTTCGGGCGCTGGTGGGCGTTGACGGTGTCCTCGATCGCGAGCGAGTGGAGATCGAACTCCTGCGCGACCTGGTGGAGCTCCTCGACGTCCGGGCGCAGCATCCCGATCCAGCAGAACGCCGTGGACCCCTCGCCGTGGTCGGCGCGGCAGCCCTGCAACACCTCGACCGCGCTGTCGACGGACTCCGGCGCCGCGGCGCGCTTGCCGTCGACGTAGACCGCGTTGTCGATCACGGACATGCGTGGGCCTCCTCCGGTCCGGCCGGGGAGCGCCCCAGCCGTCACCCGGCAGGGTAACCAGCTGTGCCGTCCGCAACCGTGCGACGACGAGCGGGCCGCCACCGCGCCACCGCCGACGGTGCGACCGCCGCGGCACGGGCGACCAGCGCGGCCCCGAGCAGCACCGCCATCAGCCACAGGTCCGGGCCCGCGAGGTGCAGCTCGCCCAGGTGGTGCAGGCCGAAGCCGTCGCCGAACCCCCAGCAGACCACGGCGACGGCGAGTGCGCCCACCGCCGTCGTCGCGGCGGCCAGGAGCACGGTTCCCACCCCGGCGACCACGACCGCGGCCGCGGCGGACCCGCCGGGCCCCGCACCGGCGAGGCCCGCGGCGCCGGCGGTCAGGCCCGCGGCGACACCGGCGGCGATCCCCGCGACGAAGCCTGCGCCCCCGGTCAGGGGCGGCGGCGGGACCGGACGGGCGGGGCGGCGCTGCAGCATGCGCGGGAGCGTGCGCCCCCGGTGGGCCGCCGGCCGGGCTCCTGACGCGGTGTTGGCGTCGTCACACGCGTGTGTTGACGGGTTCCTGAGACGGGCCGCCCGTCCGGGGGACGTGATGGCCACCACCGGGCGTCAAGAACGCGTCAACGCGGGAGCCGGTGGGCGTCAATCCGCCGTCATCGACCGGTCCCGCGGGACCTCGTTCGGCGCACGATCCCCGGCGGCCCGCCGGAGATCCCCGGCGGGTGAGCACGACCGAGGAGAGTCCCGTGGCCGACCTGGCCTACATCGCGTTGCTGGTGGCGTCCTTCGCCGTCCTCGCGCTCACCCTGCGCGGGATGGAGAAGCTGTGATCGCGACCGTCGTCGAGAACGCGGCCGGGGGCCTGCTCGCCCTGGGCCTGCTGGTGTACCTGGTCATCGCGCTGCTCCGCCCGGAGCGGTTCTGATGGCCGGGCTCGCGCAGGCGGCGGCGCTGGTGGCGCTGCTCGCCGTGACCTGGAAGCCGCTGGGCGACTGGATGGCGCGGGTCTACACCGACACCCGGCACTGGCGGATCGAGCGGCTCGTCTACCGGATCTGCCGCATCGACGCGACGTCCGCGCAGCGCTGGACGACCTATGCCGCGGGCGTGCTGGGCTTCTCGTTCGTCTCGATCGTGCTGCTCTACCTGATGCAGCGGCTGCAGGCCCTCCTTCCGCTCGGCTACGGGCGCGGCACCGACGGCGGCACCTCGGTGTCCCCGGCGATGGCGTTCAACACCGCGGTGTCGTTCGTGACCAACACGAACTGGCAGTCCTACGTGCCCGAGCAGGTGCTCGGCCACACCGTGCAGATGGCCGGGCTGACCGTGCAGAACATCGTGTCCGCGGCCGTCGGCATGGCGGTCGCGATCGCGCTGGTCCGCGGTTTCGTGGCCCACGGCGCGACCGGCGACGACGAGGGGGGCCGGATCGGGAACTTCTGGGTCGACCTGACCCGCGGCGTCGTCCGGATCCTGCTGCCGCTCGCCGCCGTCGCCGCGGTCGTGCTCGTCGCCACCGGGGTGGTGCAGTCGCTGCGATCCGGCGTCGACGTGACGACGGTCGACGGCAGCACCCACACCCTGGCGCTCGCCCCGGCCGCCTCGCAGGAGGCGGTCAAGGAGCTCGGCACCAACGGCGGCGGCATCCTCAACGCCAACTCCGCGCACCCCTTCGAGAACCCGAGCCCGCTGTCGAACCTGCTCGAGATCTTCCTGATGCTCGTGATCCCGGTCGCGCTGACCCGCACGTTCGGTGTGCTGGTCGGACGGGTCCGCCAGGGCGTCGTGCTGCTGTCGGTCATGGGCGGGCTGTGGGCGCTGTTCCTCGCCGCGACCTGGCTGGCCGAGCTGCACCCCAACGGCCCGGCCGCGCTCGCCGCGGGCGGGGCGATGGAGGGCAAGGAGGTGCGGTTCGGCATCCCCGGCTCCGCACTGTTCGTCGTGTCCACCACGGGCACGTCCACCGGCGCGGTCAACTCCACCCACGACAGCCTCACCGGCGCGGGCGGTGGCGTCGCGCTGCTGAACATGCTGCTCGGCGAGGTCGCGCCCGGCGGCGTCGGCTCCGGGCTCTACGGCCTGCTGGTCCTCGCGGTCATCGCGGTGTTCCTGGCCGGGCTGATGGTCGGGCGCACCCCGGAGTACCTGGGCAAGAAGCTCGGCCGGCGCGAGATCACCTACGCCGCCGTGTCGATCCTGGTCATGCCGGCATTCGTCCTCATCGGCGCGGGCCTGGCCATCGCGCTGCCGGGCACCGCCGACGCGCTGGGCAACTCGGGGGCGCACGGCTTCTCCGAGGTCCTCTACGCCTGGGCCTCGGCGGCCAACAACAACGGCTCCGCGTTCGGCGGGCTCACCGCGACCAGCGACTTCTTCCAGGCCGGTCTGGGGCTGGCCATGCTCTTCGGACGGTTCGTGCCGATGCTGGCGGTGCTGGCGCTCGCCGGCTCGCTGGCCCGCCAGCGCCGCGTCCCGGCCGGTGCCGGGACCCTCCCGACCGACGGGCCGCTGTTCGTCGGTCTGGTCGGCGGCACCGTGCTGCTGGTGTCGGCGCTGACCTTCTTCCCGGCGCTCGCGCTCGGCCCGATCGCCGAGGCCCTGTCGTGACCGCCACCCACCACCACCGTGCCGAGTCGGAGGAATCCGTGTCCGTGACGACCGAGCCGCAGGCGGCGCCGCAGAGCGCGGCGCCCGTCGCCGCCGGGGCGTTCGCGCCGCGCCAGCTGTGGGCCGCCCTGCCCGAGGCCGTGGCCAAGCTCGACCCGCGCGTGCAGGCCCGCAACCCGGTCATGTTCGTCGTCTGGGTCGGGTCCGTGCTGGTCACGGTGCTCGCCGTCGCCGACCCGAGCGTGTTCGCGGTGCTCGTCGCGGTGTGGCTGTGGTTCACCGTGCTGTTCGCCAACCTCGCCGAGGCCGTCGCCGAGGGACGGGGCAAGGCCCAGGCCGCGTCGCTGCGCGCCACCCAGCGCGACACCGTCGCCCGCCGCCTGCTGGGCACCGACCCGGCCGACCCGGCCGCGGCCGAGGAGCAGGTGCCCGGCGCCACGCTGACGCTCGGCGACCTCGTCGTCGTCGAGGCGGGGGAGACGATCCCCGGCGACGGCGACGTCGTCCACGGCATCGCCTCGGTCGACGAGTCCGCCATCACCGGCGAGTCCGCACCGGTCATCCGGGAGGCGGGCGGCGACCGCTGCGCCGTCACCGGCGGCACCACCGTGCTGTCGGACCGGATCGTCGTGCGGATCACGACGAAGCCGGGGGAGTCCTTCGTCGACCGGATGATCGCCCTGGTCGAGGGCGCCGCCCGGCAGAAGACCCCGAACGAGATCGCGCTGACCATCCTGCTCTCGGCGTTGACGATCATCTTCCTGCTCGCCGTCGTCGCGATCGCGCCGATGAGCGCCTACGCCGGCACCCAGGTGCCGCTGCTGGTGCTCACCGCGCTGCTGGTCTGCCTCATCCCGACCACCATCGGTGCGCTGCTGTCGGCTATCGGCATCGCCGGGATGGACCGACTGGTGCAGCGCAACGTGCTCGCCACCTCCGGGCGCGCCGTCGAGGCCGCGGGCGACGTCGACACCCTGCTGCTCGACAAGACCGGCACCATCACCTTCGGCAACCGGCGCGCCACCGCGCTGCACCCGGTCGGCGGCACCGACCTCGACGAGCTGGCACGGTCGGCACGGCTGTCCAGCCTCGCCGACCAGACCCCGGAGGGACGCAGCATCGTCGAGCTCTGCGCCGCCGAGCACGGCCTGCCCCCCGAGGCCGACGCGACCGAGGCCGTCGCCGAGTTCGTGCCCTTCACCGCCCAGACCCGGATGTCCGGCATCGACCTGCCCGGCGGGGTCGTCCGCAAGGGCGCCGCGGCCGCGGTCCTCGACTGGGCCCACGCGGGCGACCGCGCCGAGGTGGACCGGCTGGTGGAGACCATCTCCGACGGCGGCGGCACCCCGCTGGTGGTCGCCAGGGCCTCCGGGCCGGCCGGCACCGACGGGCGGGTGCTCGGCGTCATCGAGCTGTCCGACGTCGTGAAGCCCGGCATGGCCGAGCGGTTCGCCGAGCTGCGCGCGATGGGCATCCGCACCGTCATGGTCACCGGCGACAACCCGCGCACCGCCGCCGCGATCGCCGCGCAGGCCGGCGTGGACGACCACATCGCCGAGGCCACCCCGGAGGACAAGCTCGCCTACATCCGCCGCGAGCAGGAGGGGGGCCGGCTCGTCGCGATGACCGGTGACGGCACCAACGACGCGCCCGCGCTCGCCCAGGCCGACGTCGGCGTCGCGATGAACACCGGAACCTCCGCCGCCAAGGAGGCGGGGAACATGGTGGACCTGGACTCCGACCCGACCAAGCTCATCGAGATCGTCGAGATCGGCAAGCAGCTGCTGATCACCCGCGGCGCGCTGACGACGTTCTCCGTCGCCAACGACCTCGCGAAGTACTTCGCGATCCTGCCGGCGATGTTCGTCGCGCTGTACCCGTCGCTCGGACTGCTCAACGTGATGGGCCTGGCGACGCCGGAGTCCGCGATCCTGTCCGCGGTGATCTTCAACGCCCTGGTCATCGTCGCGCTGATCCCGCTGGCGCTGCGCGGGGTGCGGTACCGGCCGTCGTCGGCGGCGTCGCTGCTGCGGCGGAACCTGCTGATCTACGGCCTCGGCGGGGTCGTCACCCCGTTCGTCGGGATCTTCCTCATCGACCTGCTCGTCCGCTTCGTTCCGGGGATCTGATGCTCACCACCCTGCGCCGCCAGACCGCGACCGGTCTGCGCGTGCTCCTCGTCATGACCGTGCTCTGCGGCATCGTGTACCCGCTCGCGATCTGGGGGGTCGCCCGGATCCCCGGGCTGTCCACCGCCGCGGAGGGCTCGGTGCTGCCGGGCGGGACCGGCTCGTCGCTCATCGGGATCGACCCGGTCGCCGCCGACCCGGCCGCCGACCCGTACTTCCACACCCGGCCCTCGGCGACCGCGGAGGCCGACCTGGGCCTCGGCCCGGCCGACACCACGACCTCCGGGGCGTCCAACAAGGGCGGCTTCGACACCGGGCTGCTGGAGACGGTGCAGCAGCGCCGCGCGGTGATCGCCGCCCGGGAGGGTGTCGCGCCCGCCGCCGTCCCCACCGACGCGGTGACCGCGTCCGCCTCCGGGCTCGACCCCGACATCAGCCCGGCCTACGCCGCGCTCCAGGCACCGCGGGTCGCCCGGGTCACCGGGCTGTCGCTCGACCGGGTGGAACAGCTGGTCGCCGACGCGACCAGCCGCCGCACCATCGGCTTCCTCGGCGAGCCCAGGGTGAACGTCACCGAACTCAACCTGTCCGTGCGGGACGCGCGGTAGTGGGGCGGGACCACAATGGCCGGGTGAGGGGAGAACTGCGCATCCATCTCGGTGCCGCACCCGGGGTCGGGAAGACCTTCGCCATGCTCGGTGAGGCCCACCGGCGGGTCGGCCGCGGTGCCGACGTGGTCGTCGGCGTCGTCGAGACCCACGGCCGCGAGCGCACCGCCGGGCTGCTCGAGGGACTGGAGGTGGTGCCGCGGCGCACCGTCCTGCACGGCGGAACCGAGCTGCACGAGATGGACGTCGACGCGGTGCTGGCCCGCCGCCCCCAGGTCGCTCTGGTCGATGAGCTCGCCCACACCAACGCGCCCGGCTCGCGCAACGCCAAGCGCTGGCAGGACGTCGAGGAGCTGCTCGATGCCGGCATCGACGTCATCTCCACGGTCAACGTGCAGCACCTGGAGTCCCTCGGCGACGTCGTCGAGACCATCACCGGGGCCCGCCAGCAGGAGACCGTCCCCGACGAGGTGGTCCGGCGCGCCGAGCAGATCGAGATCGTCGACATCACCCCGGAGGCGCTGCGCCGCAGGCTCGCGCACGGCAACGTCTACCCGCCCGAACGCGCGGGCCTGTGCAACGAACGGTGGTTCCGGCCCGACACGCCGGACCTCAGCGTCCGGCGGGATGGGCACTGTGAGTGATGACATCAGACCCTATGGGCTCTGCTGAGAACGAGA
>NZ_VRMC01000296.1:0-625 GCF_008369905.1 Pseudonocardia sp. EV170527-09 | reverse complement strand
GCCGACCCGGGTGCGGGAGGCGGTGTGGCCCTGCGTGGCGAGTTCGTCGGCGATGAACCGGTAGCCGAACTCGGGGTCGTCGTGGTGGACGTCGAACGCGGCGTTGATCAGGTGTGCGTCGTCGTAGTCGCGGTCGGAGACCGGCTTGGCGCGCCACTGGTAGAAGGCCTGTTTGGAGAAGCCGAGCACCCGGCAGGTCACCGCGACAGGGATCTTGTCGTCGGCGAGGTCGAGGACCAGCGGGTACATCATTTTGGGAGGACGTCGCGGGCGAAATAGGCGGTAGCGCGGCGCAGGATCTCGTTCTCCTGCTCGAGCTGCTTCGTCCGCCGACGCAGTTCACGGTTCTCCGCTTCGAGGTCCGTCCCGGCCGTCGGCCCGGCAGGGGCTGACTTGCCAGGCTCGATGCCGTCCTCGCGGTCGGCGATGCGCAGCCAGCGCGACAGGCAGGACTCCGAGACCCCGAAGCTCCGGGCGACCTGAGCGATCGACTGGTCGCCCTGGCGGGCGACCGCGACCACATCGTGGCGGAACTCGGTCGGGAACGGCTTGGGCACGGTGTCGATCCTTCCAGCGAGGAGGACGTCCTCACAGGTCAGGAGTCAACCGAAGTCTGGGCAGTCCC
>NZ_VRMC01000295.1:0-625 GCF_008369905.1 Pseudonocardia sp. EV170527-09 | reverse complement strand
GAGCGGCGTGAACGACTTCGGGTTGAGCGACGCCATCGGTGCCACCTCCTAACTCGTCTGCTTATATGCACAAGCCTACCGCTGCACCAGATATTCCGCGGGAGGCGGGGCCGATATCCCCCTGAAGAATCGGCACCAGAATGCGCCTCCGGCGGCCACTGCGTGATGCACCTCCGCTCCCGCAGCAGCCGGAAAAAGCGGCGGATTTCCTGGTGGGCGGGGACGAGTTCGGCTCCGGGTGGGGCTGCACTCACGTCGGCCCCGGAGGGCAGCACGGTCGCTGTAGGGCCCGCAAGCTTAGGCAGGATCCCCAGCCGGATAAGTGTGGTGGTTGCGGGCCCTACAGCGACCGTGCAGGCGCAAGCGCGCCGACGTGACCGCAGCCCCACCCTCCGAGGCAGCCCCATGTCAAGAGTCCTTGACGAAGAACATCCGCAGCTCAGGCAGGTGTCAATGAATCATTGACATGACGCCTGTCAAGGCGTCTTGACAATCCGTCAAGGTAGCCTGACGCCTACAGCGTCAAGGGTGCCTGACAATCGTCAAGACTGCCTGACGGTTGGGTGCATTAGTCAGCGTCAAGATTTCCTGACAAATCTCTCGTCAAGGCACCCTGACATCGGCT
>NZ_VRMC01000294.1:0-638 GCF_008369905.1 Pseudonocardia sp. EV170527-09 | reverse complement strand
CGGGGCGCCCCGGGTACTGCTGCGCGAGCTGGACGCCGGTCAGGCCACCTCGTGAACGCACCGGCACCAGCCGCCGTTCCGGCGGCCGCACCCACACCCGCACGGCGGGTCACCCACCGGACAGAGCGCCGCCCGGTACCTGCGCACTGCGGGGCGGGCAGCGGGCTCCCTGCCGTCGCAGAACACCAGCAGTACCGCCACCAGGTCGATCTCGCGTTCCCGGTGATGAGCTGCACGGCGTACTCGCTCAGATGAGCGAGCGGTACGCGGGGTCGCCCAGCACGGCGCTCTTCGCGGCCTCGTCCACCACTACCTCTGACAGCCCGTCCGCGACCGCGACAGACGCTCAGCAAAGCTGAGTGGAATTCAGCCGCTCCCCCCATTCTCCATCCTGCCGAAGGCGAAGGGCGGGGGCCTGTGCAACGAACGGTGGTTCCGGCCCGACACGCCGGACCTCAGCGTCCGGCGGGATGGGCACTGTGAGTGATGACATCAGACCCTATGGGCTCTGCTGAGAACGAGACGGGTTCGGGTCGGCGGTTCTCGCCCGAGCAGGCCGCCGCAGCGGCGATGGTGGCCGACGCCCGAGCGCGGGGGCTGGAACTGACCGGCCCGGACGGCTTGTTGAAGCTGTTCAC
>NZ_VRMC01000293.1:0-639 GCF_008369905.1 Pseudonocardia sp. EV170527-09 | reverse complement strand
GGACCCTGGCCGACGGCTGGGCCTACGCCCGACTCTATGAGTCGACCCGCCAACGCAACGACGCCCTACCCGGCTGGCTGCACTTCTACAATCACCACCGCGCTCACTCCGCCATCGGCGGCCAGCCACCAGTCACCAGGCTGACCAACCTCCCTGGACATCACAGCTAGGGCCCTGCAGGGTGGCCGGGCCTCCGTAGGGCTACGGCATCGGGTCTGTAACGAGAACGGTGGTTCCGGCGATGTTGTCAGTAGTGCTCGGCGCCCGGCCAGCGGTCACCGAAAGTGATGGCGAAGGCGTTGAGGACTGGCTTCCAGCGCATCATCCATCGGGTGTGGCCTCGTCCGGTCGGGTCGAGGCTGCGGGTGACAAGGTACAGACATTTCATCGCGGCCTGCTCGCTGGGGAAATGCCCTCGCGCTCGGACCGCTCGCCGGTAGCGGGCGTTCAACGATTCGATCGCGTTCGTCGTACAGATCACCCTCCGGACCTCGATGTCGTAGTCGAGGAACGGCACGAACTCGGTCCAGGCGTTACGCCACAAACGTATCATCGCCGGATGGGCTCGCCCCCACTCGTCATCGAGATCATCCAGCGCGGCTGCAGCGGCATCGGCGGTGGACGCGGTGTAAATAGCTC
>NZ_VRMC01000292.1:0-662 GCF_008369905.1 Pseudonocardia sp. EV170527-09 | reverse complement strand
CATCCAGGGGTGGGGCCACATCCGATGACGACAGACCGACCTACCGGGGCCAGGTCAGATGACCACACTCAGTACTGAGCTTGACCCCTGACGCCGGACACGTCACCTGAGGTGGACCCGGTCCACCAGGGAGGATGTTGTTCGTGCCTGCACCTCACCCGCCCGAGTTCCGGCGCCGCGCCGTGGACCTTGCTCGTGCTGGCGACAAGCCGGTGTCTGCGATCGCGAAGGAACTGTCGATATCGGAGTCGTGTTTGCGGAGCTGGATGGCCCAGGCCGCCGCCGACGACACCGGCGGCTCCGATTCACGGCTGAGTAGCGCCGAGAAACGCGAATTGACCGGGCTCCGTAAGGAGAAGCGTCGCCTTGAGGTGGAGAATGAGATTCTCAAGCGGGCGGCCGCGTATTTCGCCCGGGAGAACGTTCTCCCAAAGTAGTTTTCCCGCTGGTCCGTGAACTCGCCGACGATGGATTCGACGTCGCGGTGACCTGCCGGGTCCTTGGCGTGCGCCGCCAAGGCTACTACGAATGGCGATCCGGGCACAAATCCGTTCGGGCGGTGGAGAACGAGTTGTTGCTCAAACGCATCACCACGATCCACGAAGAATCCCGCGGAACGTACGGGTGGCCGCGTGTCCACGCCGAGCTCACGCTCGGTCTGG
>NZ_VRMC01000291.1:0-668 GCF_008369905.1 Pseudonocardia sp. EV170527-09 | reverse complement strand
GCGAACCGGCCTGCGGCCTCGGCGGCGCGGAGTTGACGAACGCAGTCGTCGAGGGTGGTGAAGTAGATCGAGGACCCGGCCTGGCATGCCGCGACTGCCAGCGCGGTGGCGATATGGGTCTTCCCGGTCCCGGGCGGCCCGAGCAGCGCGACGTTGCGGTGGGCCTCGACGAACGCCAATGTGGCCAGGTCGCGGATCTTTCTGACGTCGAGGTCGGGCTGGAAGGCAAAGTCGAACTCGTCGAGAGTCTTGTGGTGCGGCAGCCCGGACAGCTTCAGCGCGGTCCGGAACCGGCGTCCCTCGCGCAGCCCGAGCTCCTCGCCGAGGACGGTGTCGATGAACTCGCGATAGCCCATCTGATCGGCCTCGGCCCGCCCGACCAGAAGCTCGAGGTTCTCGGCCAGGTGCGGCAGCCCGAGGCGAGTCGCGTGCGCGGTGATGGGGCCTGTGCAACGACCGGTGGTTCCGGCCCGACACGCCGGACCTCAGCGTCCGGCGGGATGGGCACTGTGAGTGATGACATCAGACCCTATGGGCTCTGCTGAGAACGAGACGGGTTCGGGTCGGCGGTTCTCGCCCGAGCAGGCCGCCGCAGCGGCGATGGTGGCCGACGCCCGAGCGCGGGGGCTGGAACTGACCGGCCCGGACGGCTTGTTGAAGCTGTTCAC
>NZ_VRMC01000290.1:0-678 GCF_008369905.1 Pseudonocardia sp. EV170527-09 | reverse complement strand
GCGGGCGCGGCCGCCTTTGCGTCCGCGTGCGGCTTGGATGGTGGAGAAGGTGGCTTCGTAGACGACGGGGCCGTCGGCCCACATGCGGGAGCGGGTGGTGATCCAGCGGGTGATCGACGAGGCGATCCCACGGACTTCGGAGGTGGGGAGGGGTTCGGTGAAGGCGGTGTTGCGGGCGGTTGTTTCGAACTCGATCGCGACGCCGAGGCCGGTGGGGTCGCTCCAGTGGTGGCGGATCTCGCGGTAGGCCCACCGCCGCGCCGAGGCGAACAGGGCCTCGTTACGGCCCAGTCCGGTCGGATCTGTCCGCCAGCGTCGTTGTTCGAGCATCTTCGCCGGGGGCATGAACCCGTGATCGGCGAGTCGTTCGTCGAGTTGGCCCAGGGTGTAGAGGTGGCGGTGCACGACCCGGGTGGTCCAGGTGCGATGCACCGGGTTCTTCGTCAACAACCCCGAGTAGCCGTTGTCTCCGTCGACCGAGCGGCGTAGGCCTTCGGTGACTCGGGCGCCGTACCGGATCGGCGCCCGGTGGGCGTACTCGGTGCGGGTGATCGCCTCGTCCAAGGCCCACACCGCATGCGCCCGCCCCGTCGCCGGAGACTCCACGACGACGTTCGGGCGCCATCCGTCGCGGTCCCACAACAGCCGCAGCGCCGCATCCGAATGATCCACATCCAC
>NZ_VRMC01000289.1:0-680 GCF_008369905.1 Pseudonocardia sp. EV170527-09 | reverse complement strand
AGCATCGCCTTCTGGGCGCGGGTGAGCTTGTCCTGGTCGATCGGGACGGGGCCGGTTTCGGTTGTGTTCATGCGGCACCTCCGGCAGGGAGCGCAGGCGTGCCGGGGCGGAACGGCAGTACCGGTGCGGGTCGACCGGCCGGGTCGGGCGATGGGGCGGTGACGAATCGCTCCAGGGCCTTGATCGCGTCATCCGGGACCCACGCGGCGCGCACGCGCAGGGGTTCGCGGACGCCCTCACCGAACAGGTAGCCCACGCCGGGTTCGGACTCGCCGATGCGGTTCGCCCACGCACCCCGCTCGTAGGCGTGGTCGCCCAGCACCATCCCGACGTGGGACTTGGAAGCCACGCGCAGGCAGATGCGTCGTGGGAACAGCTCGCGCACGGGGACGGTGTCCTTGGTGGGTTCCTGGACGTAGCCGCGGACGGTGAACCCCAGCGCCCGGCCCTGCGTGGTCAACAGAGCGATCCGCTCGGTGATCGCCTCGCGAGTCTTGCGGTCCCCGACGTAGCGCAGCAGGGCACCGATCTCGTCGAACTCCACGATCTCCAACGGAGTGTCCCGTGTGATCGGGACCAGCCGTGTGGTTCCGGCGTGCTCGCGCTTGCGGGTCTCCATCTGATCCACGAGGTCGTCGAGCAGGGCGAGGGCCTCGCGGGAGGTGACGGCGTAGCGGTGG
>NZ_VRMC01000288.1:0-680 GCF_008369905.1 Pseudonocardia sp. EV170527-09 | reverse complement strand
GACAACACCTCATCAGCCACACCCCGTCGTCCCGGGCATCCGGGGCACCAACCCCGAACACCCACGACCTTAGGGACACCGCATGACGCACCCCGACGAGGACAAACCCCGGGCGCGACGCCCGGCTGCCGGTGCCCGCGGCGCGTTCCGGGCGATGTGGTCGATGGCGATGATGTGGATCGATCCGGCGCTGGTCGACGAGCACGAGGTGCCGCCGCGGTTCACGACCGGAGTCCTGCTCCTGTGGACCGGCGCGGGCGTCGCGGTGGCGTCGGCCGTGTGCGTGGGGGAGCTCCTGGTCTCCGGGGAGTCCTCGCCGCTGTCGCTGGTCGGGACGCTGACCATGTTCCTGCCGCTGTCGATGGCGTTCCTCGCCCAGCCGCCGCGCCGGCTGTCCGGCCTCGCGGCGGCCTCGGCGACCGGGCTGCCGGCCGGCGCCGCCGTCGCGCTGGCCGGCGTCGGGCCGCTGACCCCGTTCTGGTCGGCCCTCGCCGGGCTCGCCGTCGCCGCACTCGTCGCGGCCGCCGTCTTCAGCCAGGTCGCCCGACCGGAACCTCACGCGCCATGCGCGCCTGGATCGTCCGCTCGGAACCCACGCAGAACCTAGGCCGTGTCCTGTGAATCTTGGCGGAGCCAGAGGATGATCGCGGCGATGAGGATCTCGGAGCGGTAGTAGGCGG